>CAZUBP010000020.1:0-12992 GCA_964618605.1 uncultured Lachnospiraceae bacterium
ATTACACCATCACCGGTCTGGAGCATGGTATGAACCGCAGAAAGGTATATCCTCACGGTTTGATGCTGATCTCCATTCCTTATCAGAAGCTCTATGAGGTCCTCAAGGCACTGGAGGAAATGCCCTGGGAGCTGGCAGCAATGAAAGAGGATAAGGAAAGCAAAGAGGCCCTGCAGAAAAAGATGGACCACTGGCAGGAAATGAGCGATGATTTTTTGCTGAAAAAATAACAGGTCAGGAAAGGAAAAACTATGTCTGGAAAAAATATTGATCCCAAGAGCAGAGACTACTCCTTTGATGATATTGAAGTAGATGAGCGCTTTGCGAGAACTACCAAAGAGTTCTGGATTACCCTTGGGGTATATGCTGTATTTACCGCTTTAATGATTTTGAATCTTTACACACTGGGGGCACAGGATCCCTCCACCTATGTTTACATACTGGGATTCCCCCTTTGGATTTTCGTAGAGATCTGCCTGCTGATCGGCATGGTAGTGGCAGTCCTTCTGGTTGTAACCTTCGTATACCAGGATATGGAGATCAGCCCTAAGGGAAAATTGCTTCCCAAAGGCAAGAAAAATGCGGAAGATAAGGAGGACGTAACCGATGGATATACCAAATAGTACAAGAGCCGTGATCATTGCCGTATTTACCGTGTACACACTGGTACTTTTCGGCTATAGCCTGTACTCCCGTAAAGCCATGAAAAACGGCAAGGGAGATTATATGTCAAAATATTATACCGGAGGCCGTACCGGTGGTGTGCTGATGACCGCCATGATGGTATCCGCCGGTGTTGCCGGTGCCGGTGTATTTATGGGTGTTCCCGGATATACCTACACCTATGGTGCTGTCTGGATGGTCTGCTGCTTCTGGTCCATGTGCTCCAACTTCATGGTACTGGGACTGGTAGGTAAGAGAGTGGGTATCGTTGCCCGCCGTATCAACGCCCAGACCTTTACCGAGCTTCTGATGAACCGCTACAACGGCAGCAAGGTTGTAGGCGTACTGAGCAGTCTGGTTATTCTGTTCTTCCTTGGTGCCTTCGCTGTTTCCACTATTACCGGCGGCGGACGTATATTCCAGATCCTTACCGGACAGGATTATCGTATCGGTCTGGCTATCTTTACGATCCTGGTGATCATTGCCGCTGTTACCGGTGGTATTAAGGGCGTGGCTACCGCCATTGTTATCCAGGGTATCATCATGACCCTGTCCGTTATCGCTCTGTTTACCATGGGCGTTGGCTCCACTGGCCTTGGCTATACCCAGGTTATTCATAATCTGGTGGAAACTATTCCCGAATGGTTCCAGCCGGTATGGAAGCCCCAGATGGTATTTTCCTTTGCTTTCCTGTGGGGTGTTACCACCTTTACCATGCCCCATGTAACTATGACAGCCCTGACCTACAAGGATTCCAAAACACTCCATTCCGCCATCAAAATCGGTACGGTGGTTGTTGCCATCTGGCTGCTGGGTCTGAACGGTCTTTGCTTTATCGTTAAATACACCTTCCCGGAGGGTGCTCTGGCAACAGCGGATCTGGGTATTCCGGCTCTGGCTGTATCCGTTATGCCTTCCTGGGCAGCAGGTCTGGTACTGGCCGGTGTGTGCGGTGCCGTGCAGTCCTCTGTAGGCGGTATGGTCGTATCCCTGGCCGGAACCGTGATCAAGGATCTGTACAAAAATATTCTGAATCCCAATGCTTCTGAAAAGAAACTGGAAAAATACAATATTGCCATTACTATCATAGTGGCCCTTATCGTATTCCTGTTTGCCTGCAATCCTCCGGCATTGCTGGCCTCTCTGATCACTTACGCTACCGGCGGTATGACAGTTGCCTTCTTCCATACCTTCCTGCTGGGCTTCTTCTGGAAGGGTGCCAATGAGCAGGGAGCAATAGCCGGTATTATCAGCGGTATTGCCCTGTATCTGCTGATCGATGCGGGAGTCCTTCCCATCAGCCTGGGCATGAATGCCTGTGTTATGGCCACCTTCCTGTCCACCATCATTATGATCGTGGTATGTAAGCTGACACCGAAAACACCTTACGGCGTTATTGCTACCTGGTTCGGCAAGGATTATCCTGTGGAAAACAATTAATCTCTGATATACTGATATTATAGAAAGGACGGTGTGGATAAATGAAAATTTCAACAAAGGGTCGATATGCCATTCGTGTGATGCTGGATCTGGCTGAACACAATACGGGAGAGTTTATCCCGCTGATGGATATTGCCAGACGACAGGATATATCTGAAAAATATCTGGAATCTATTGTATCGGTGCTGAGCAAAAACAATTTCCTTGTGTCTCTGCGGGGAAAGGGCGGCGGTTACAGGCTGTCCAGGGAACCGGCGGAATACACCATAGGAAGTATCCTGAAGGTGACGGAAGGATCCATGGCGCCTGTGGCCTGTCTGGATCAGGATCCCAATACCTGTCCCCGGGTGACCATATGTAAGACCCTGAATATGTGGAAAGGGCTGGCAGATACCATTAACAACTATCTGGAGAGCATTACCATTGCGGACCTTCTGCTTCAGGGATCGGACGTAGAGGATTACGTCATCTGAAAAATAACAGTTTCCCTAAAACAACAGTCCCCATCGTTGACAGCAACGATGGGGATTTTTCTGTACAAAAGGGCGAAAGGGATTTATTCCCCCATGTCCTTTACCCTGCCGTAGAGACAGATGCAGTACAGTCCGCAGATACCGATAAGGGCGTAGATAATGCGGGACAGCAGGGTGAGGGAGCCGAAGAGCCAGGCCACCAGATCAAAGCGGAAAAAGCCGATGAGGCCCCAGTTGATGGCACCGATAATGGTTAAGGTCAGTGCAGTATAATCAAGACCCTTTGTTTTCATTGTCATAACCTCCTGTTGTTTGTTTTTACCATAGTCTGTGCAGAATCATAGAAAACCATACACAGCAGATATCCGAAAAGATTTCCCTGTATATCTTGTATAGCCATTTCAAAAATGGTAAAATATGAGACGCAATTTATAAGTGAAGGAGAAAAAAAGTGTCCGGAAGCAAAGAGAAAAAACAAAAAAGAGCTTCATCACTATTGACGTTAAATATTGGTACGCTGATATTTGGAGCCATCCTTCTGTATATTCTGATCAGCTTATTTATTTATGCCACAACAAAGCATATTTCTACATATCAGGTTATTTCAGGTCCCCTTGCACAAAATCAGACCTATACAGCCCTTGCCATTCGCAAGGAAACGGTAGTCAATGCCAACAATGACGGCTACGTGCGCTACTATGCCCAGGAGGGACGGAAGGTGAAAAAGTCGGGAGCTGTGTATTCCCTGTCCCAGACCCAGGAGGAGAGTACCGGTACCACAGAGCTTTCCGAGGAATCTCTCAGCAAGATCCGCAGTCTGACCGCACAGTTTTCCTCTTCCTTTAACCCGGACAATTTCGGTCAGGTGTATTCCTTTAAATATTCTCTGGCCGGTTATATTCTGGATTATGCCGGACTGGACAAGAGCAGCGATTCCACAGCTACGGTAGGAGATTCCTCCGTTTATCTGGCTCAGGATGCCGGTGTGGTGATCTACGCCCAGGACGGTCTGGAAAATGTAACGGTAGACAATTTTACCCAGGATAATTTCACCTACAGCGGATACAAGGTTGAGAATCTGCGTACCTCCGATCATATTTCCGCAGGTACCCCGGTATACAAGCTGATTTCCGATGAATCCTGGTACCTTCTTGTACCGGTGACTACCACCCAGGCCTCTCGTCTGGAGGGGAAATCCACCATCAAGGTGAAGTTTAAAAAGGACAGCTCCACCATGACCGGAAATCTGGAGCTGCTTACCAAAGCAGATGGTATGTATGCCAAGATCACCTTCTCCTCCGGTATGATCCGATTCGCTTCGGACCGCTATCTGGATATCGAGCTGGTGACCAATGCGGAAAAGGGACTGAAGATTCCCATCTCTGCTGTGGTATCCAAGGATTTCTTCCTGGTGCCCAAGGCATATGCGGTGACTTCCGACAGCAGTACGGATCTTGGCTTTATCCGCCGTACCCAGAGCAAGGACGGCACCTATTCCACGGAATTTATCAACGCCACGATCTACGCCAGTGATGATGACAACTATTACGTGGATATGGCGGAATTCTCGGTGGGGGATGTCCTGATCATGGAAAATTCCACTCAGACCTTTACCCTGGAAAAAACAGGGCAGCTGGAGGGTGTGTACAATATCAACCGCGGCTACACCGTGTTCAGACGGATCGAGATCATTGATCAGAACGAGGAATATTGCATCGTCAAGACAGGTACCTCCTACGGCCTGTCCCTCTATGACAATATCGTTCTGGACAGCAGCACCGTCAGTGAAGATGAGATTTTGTTTTGATATTTAAGATAAAGGAGAGACTATGGTAACAGAAAATATAAAAGCAGTGCAGGAAAAAATCACAGCAGCCTGTGCACGGGCAGGACGGGATCCCAGAGAGGTTACCCTCATCGCTGTCAGCAAGACAAAGCCGGAGAGTATGATCGAAGAGGCCTATGCCACAGGACAGAGGGACTTCGGTGAGAATAAGGTGCAGGAGATTTGCCGGAAACGGGAACTTCTGCCGGAGGATATTCGTTGGCATATGATCGGCCATTTACAGCGCAATAAGGTGCGTCAGGTGCTGGGAAAGGCATGTCTGATCCATTCCGTGGATTCTCTGCGGCTGGCAGAAACCATCAGCCAGGAGGCTGTGAAGCAGGGGCTTCAGGCGGATATTCTGGTGGAGGTAAATGTTGCCCAGGAGGAGAGCAAGTTCGGTGTGAACACAGAGGAGACGATTGCTCTTGTGGAAAACATTGCCGCACTGGAAAATATTCACGTACATGGACTTATGACCATCGCTCCCTTCGTGGAAGATCCTGAGGAAAATCGGGAGATATTCCGAAAATTAAAACAATTAAGTGTTGACATTGAAGCCAAAAACATCAATAATGTCAATATGAGTGTTCTCAGTATGGGAATGACGAATGATTACGAGGTCGCTATAGAAGAAGGGGCCACCATGGTACGTGTGGGCACCGGTATTTTTGGCGAGCGCGATTATACGAAATAGAGGAAAAGGGGATTAATAAGATGGGTTTTCTGGACAAGATTCTGAATGCGGTAAAGTTGAACGATGACTACGATGATGATGACGAGTTCTTCGATGATGACGATGAAATAGAAGAGGAGAAACCGAAAAAGCGTTTCTTCAAGAAACTGGATAATGATGACGATTTTGATGAGCCTGAGGAGAAGGCAAAGCCCTCCCGCACGGTAAAACCGGCTAAGGAGACAGCTTCCCGTGCAACAGCTGCTACCAAGACAGCTGCTAAGACCAAGACAGCCACCAAGACCAAGACAGCTTCCAAGATCACTCCTTTAAGTGGTCGTACTTCTGTTGCCAACATGGAGGTTTGTGTGATCAAGCCCAGCAGCATGGAGGATACCAGAGAGATCGCCGATACACTTCTGGACAACTGTACTGTACTGTTGAATCTTGAGGGTATTGACGTGGAAGTGGCACAGCGTGTCATCGACTTTTCTTCCGGTACCTGCTACGCCTTAGGCGGCAGTCTCCAGAAGGTATCCAGCTATATCTTTGTGATGACTCCGGCCAACGTGGATATTACCGGGGACTTCCAGGAGATCATCAACAACAGCTTCAATATGCCTTCCTTTGGCGCTGATTTTTAACCATGGAAAATGAAGAACTGATCAGACGCCGGTTTATGGATCAGGCCCGGCGGGCCTATCAGAGAGGTATTCCGGTATTTTCTGATTTCCTGAATTTAAACGAATTACATATTTTACAATATCTGAACCTGGATGACCTTGGGGTTACCTTGAGGTTGTCCGGAGGATATGAGGAAGCAGAGCGTCAGATAGCAGCATTTCTACCTGATGCTTTTGTTTATGTTGGCGAAGAGGATTTTCCCATTTGCTGTGTGGCCATTCGTCCCCTGAACGACAAATTCAGTGAGGATCTGACCCACCGGGATTATCTGGGAGCGCTGATGCATCTGGGCATCGACAGGAGCTGTCTGGGAGATATCCTTCTGGATGGGCATACGGCCTACGTATTCTGCCTGGAGAAGATGGCAGAGCTGATCTGCAGGGAAGTGACCAGGATACGCCATACCACGGTTATGGCCGTCTCAGAGCCTCTCACGGAGGTTCCCAAACCGGCTTATCAGGATGTGTCCGGTACCGTGAGCAGCGTTCGGCTGGATTCGGTGCTGGCGGTGGCCTTTGGCCTTTCCCGGAGCAAGTCCATTCCCTATATTGAGGGCGGCCAGGTCTTTGTCAACAGCAAGCAGATCGTTTCCAACGGCTATTCCCTTCATCCCGGGGATCTGATCTCCGTGCGGGGGCTGGGAAAGGCCCGCTATATCGATGTGCGGAACCAGTCAAAAAAAGGAAAATACTGGATAGATATCCAACGTTTTGTATAGAAAGGACAGCTATGGAAAGTAAAATGGAAAATACAACAGCAGCCATTGCTTCGCCGGAGAGATCCCTCAGAGTAATGCGGGAACACTGTTTTGATTACAATATCGTATGGCACGAGGATTTTTCTCATATATCAGCCTGTTTAAAGGAGCTTCAGCTGTCTGCTGCAAAGCTCTGTATCGTTACAGACAGCACGGTAGCCCCCTTATATGAGGCAGCCCTTCGTCAGGAGCTGGAGGGAGAGTATCAGGTGGATACCTTTGTCTTTCCGGCGGGAGAGCGTCAGAAAAATCTGGACACCGTTAATGAGCTGTACCGCTTTCTGATCGAAAAGAAATATTCCCGTAAGGATGTGCTGCTGGCTCTGGGAGGCGGCGTTACCGGCGATCTCTGCGGATTTGCCGCTGCTACCTATCTCCGGGGTATTGATTTTGTACAGATCCCCACCACGCTTCTGGCTCAGGTAGACAGCAGCGTAGGAGGCAAGACCGGCGTAGATTTCCAGCAGTTCAAAAATATGGTGGGCGCTTTTTATCAGCCCCGCCTGGTATATATGAATATGCGTACACTGGACACGCTGAACGATGAGCTTTTTATCTGCGGTATGGGAGAGATCCTGAAATCAGCCCTGATCCGGAACGCTTCCTTCTATCAGTGGCTGGGAGAGCACCGTCACGAGGTTATGCGGCGGGATAAGGATGCGCTGGCCCATATGGTCCGGGAGTGCTGTAAGATCAAATCTGAGGTGGTTGAGAGCGATCCTACGGAAAAGGGTGTGCGGGCTATCCTGAATTTCGGCCATACCATCGGTCATGCGGTGGAGAAGCTGAAGGACTTTACCATGCTCCATGGCCAGTGTGTTGGTGTGGGTATGGCTGCAGCGGTATGGCTGTCTGCAAAAAAGGGCCTTTTGAAGGAAAGCGAGGCTGCCTTTATTCTGGAACTGAACCGCTACTATGGTCTGCCGGAAAGTGTATCCGGTTTGACAGCGGAGGCTGTGCTTGGCGCTATGGCTTCTGACAAGAAGGCTGCCGACGGCAATACCAAGTTTATCCTTCTGGATGGTATCGGTCATGCAGTGGTGGAGACCATGGCTATCGCCGATCTGAAGGAAGCGGTGGAAAGCATATTGAAGGAGGAAGCCCTTTGAAACGGAACACAAACACAACGATTAAAGGTATGATAACAGGGGGCGTGGGACTGCTTGTACTCCTTTTGCTGGATCAGTGGACCAAGCTGCTGGCCATCGCCCATCTGAAGGGACAGGCAGATATCCAGCTGTGGCCCGGGGTATTCAGCCTCCATTACCTGGAAAATCACGGCGCTGCCTTTGGGATCCTCAAGGATCAGCAGTGGGCTTTCCTGCTGTTGGCAGCGGTATTTCTGGTAGCAGCGGTTATCGTGTATACCCGTATGCCCTTTACCCTGCGGATGCTGCCCTTACGGATCATTACCATCTTTATTGCCGCCGGTGCCGTTGGCAATATGATCGACAGAATGTATCGCCATTACGTTGTGGATTTCTTTTATTTTTCCCTGATCGATTTCCCGGTGTTCAATGTGGCGGATATTTATATCACCTGCAGCGCAGTGCTTCTGGTACTTCTGGTGGTGTTCTGTTACAAGGATGAAGAGCTGGAAATTTTGTTTTTGCGAAAGGCTAAGAAAGAGAAATGAAACAACTGCTTTTTTCTGCCTCTGAAGGCGGAGAGCGTATCGATAAATTTTTAGATGAGATGATGCCGGATTTTTCCCGATCCTATCTGCAAAAGCTGATCAAAGGCGGACACGTGCTGGTGAAGGGAGCTACGGTAAAGCCCAATTATCGTCTGAACGGAGATGAGGAGATCCGGGTGGAGATCCCTGAGGATGTGCCGCTGGACATTCTTCCGGAGAATATTCCGCTGGATATCCTGTATGAGGATCAGGACCTTCTGGTGGTGAACAAGCCAAAGGGAATGGTAGTACATCCTGCGGCGGGACATTATGAGCATACGCTGGTAAATGCCCTTTTGTACCACTGTGAAGGCCAGCTTTCCGGTATCAACGGCGTTTTGCGGCCGGGTATCGTCCACCGGATCGACAGGGATACTACAGGTTCCCTGCTGGTGTGCAAAAACGATATGGCCCATCGGGCTTTGGCCGAACAGCTGAAAGAGCATTCCATTAATCGCCGCTACCGGGCTATTGTCTGGGGCAACCTGAAAGAGGATGAGGGCACCGTGGATGCGCCTATCGGCCGCCATCCTGTAGACAGGAAAAAGATGGCCATCAACCGGCAAAACGGAAAGGAGGCTGTGACCCATTACCGGGTGCTGCAGCGTTTTTCCCGGTTTACCTATATTGAATGCCGGCTGGAGACGGGGAGGACCCACCAGATCCGTGTGCATATGGCCAGTATCGGTCACCCCCTTCTGGGAGACGAGGTGTACAGCTCGGCAAAATCTCCCTACACGCTGGAGGGGCAGTGCCTACACGCCATGACCCTGGGCTTTGTGCATCCCCGCACCGGAGAATATATCGAATGTACAGCGCCTCTGCCGGAATATTTTGAACATTTGCTGCAGACCATGAAGTAAAACTTTGTGGTCTGTTTTTTTTACAGTTTTTTACGAAATAGCTGTCTCAACTCTTTGCGGCTGTGGTATAATAACACAGGTTTTATTAATTACAGCAAGCAGGTGTTTAACATATGAAGATTAAACTGACCAAAGAAAATATACAGTGGGGCGTTACCGCCTTCCTTGTACTGGCCGCAGGGGCCTTTGTGATCCTGGTGGGCACCCATCTGGGCTCCATTTTCAGTGCTGTCCGGATGTTTTTTGGCATTCTGGCTCCCATTATCTACGGCCTTTTTATCGCCTATATTTTAAATCCGGTGATGAAATTTTTCGAGAAGAAGGTGATTCTCGGGTTTATCTGTGAAAAATTAAAGATAGAGGAGCCCTCAGAGAAGCTCAGAGGGGCTATCCGCCTCATCAGCGTGATCCTGTCCCTGCTGGTCATGGTGGCCTGTATTTATGGCTTGATCGCATTGCTGGTGCCTCAGCTGGTTAACAGTATTATCAACCTGACCAACAGCTTTCCCCGGTATGCTACCAATATCCGCCAGTATGTGGTTCGCCTGTTCCAGAACAATGCGGAGCTGGAAAACAATGCCATGCAGATCTATGAAAAGCTCATGGAAAATCTGGAAAACTGGATCAACAATTCCCTTTTACCCGGTTTGAACGATGTTATGGCGTCTTTCTCCTCCCAGCTGATGGATGTGCTGTCTTTTATTAAGAATTTCCTTATCGGCAGCATTATTTCCATATATTTTCTGAATGGGAAAGAGAAGTTTATTTCCAGAGGAAAGCGTCTTTTGTATGCGGTTGCGGGAGATCCGGAGTTTGCCAACAATGTGCTTCGTGATCTTCGCTATGTCAACCGTACATTTGGCGGCTTTTTTCTGGGAAAGATCATTGATTCCGCCATTATTGGCCTGATCTGCTACGTCTGCATCTCGATTTTGCAGATCCCTTACGCTCTCCTGGTAAGTGTGATCGTGGGCATCACCAATATTATTCCGTTCTTCGGACCTTTTATCGGTGCTATTCCCTGTGCCCTGTTGATTTTCCTGGTGAGTCCCTTGAAATGTCTGTACTTTGTGATCTTTGTTATCATACTGCAGCAGATCGACGGCAACCTTATCGGCCCCAAGATCCTCAGCAATTCCACCGGCCTGTCCAGCTTTATGGTAGTTGTAGCCATCCTGGTAGGCGGCGGCCTTTTCGGCTTCGTAGGATTGATTATCGGCGTTCCCCTGTTTGCCGTGATCTCTCAGCTGGTTTCCAACCTCCTGAACGGTCGCCTGGAGAAGCTGAATCTGCCTGTGGATGTGGATGAGTACCAGGATATGGATCATATGAATATTCACACCCGGCGGCCGGAAAGCAAAAAGGATGTGGGAGGAGACTCTCAGCTGTTCCATTACGGTATCCGGGGACGTAAGCTGGAGGATCCGGACACAGATGATGAGATACTTCCGGCGTACACCATCAAGAAATCTCACGTACATTTTGAAGATCTGGATATAACAGCGGCCCGCAAGATCACAGAGGATGCCTTTGAAACCATTCAGGATGTAGCGGCAGAGGAGGATAATAAAGAATGAAGTTGGTAATTCAGAGAGTAAGCAGCGCCTCTGTTACAGTGGATAATGAGGTGATCGGATCCATCGGAAAAGGCTACATGGTGCTGATTGGCGTAGGAGAGAAGGATACGCCGGAGATCGCCGATCGCTATATCAAGAAAATGCTGTCTCTTCGGATCTTTGAGGATGAAAATGGCAAGACAAACCTGTCTTTGAAGGATGTGCAGGGCAGTCTGCTTCTGGTTTCCCAGTTTACCCTCTATGCCAATTGCCGCAAGGGCAATCGCCCCAGCTTTATCGAGGCAGGAAATCCGGCGCTGGCGGAAGAGCTTTATGAGTATATTATTGCTGAGTGTCGTAAATTGGTACCCAATGTACAGACAGGGAAATTCGGCGCAGATATGGCGGTAAGCCTGGTAAATGACGGTCCCTTTACCATTGTGATGGATGAACAGCTCTTTGCTTGAAAATAAAAAATATTAGTGAGTAATAAAAAGGAGTGTTTCGGACAGCCTGCAATAGGTTGCCGAAATCACTCCTTTTATTGTAGATATAAATTCGTAAAATAGCTTTGCCTCACCTGAGACGGTGTTTTATTTAGTAAAAAAATCATGGTTTACATAATATAGTTACGTGAACCAACCATTTTTATCTTAATTTTGGCTGTCCTCCCGGAGCTTTACGGCGCCTGCAGCCATACGGCGGCGCTGATCGTTCATAGCCGCATAATGTTTACGGGTGGTATTAACATCCTTGTGGCCCAGAACGTCTGCCACCAGGTAAATATCGCCGGTTTCCTGATACAGGCTGGTGCCGTAGGTACTGCGCAGCTTATGAGGCGTAATTTTCTTCGTCGTGGTGATGGCCTGGGTGTATTTCTTTACCAGGTTTTCCACGGCCTTTACGCTGATACGGCGGCGCTGGGTGGAATAGAAGAGGGCGTGCTCGTGGCCCGCCACCGGCGTGATGCCTTCACGCACCGTCAGATAGGATTTAAGGGCTTTTTCTACTTCATCACCGAAGTATACATACATTTCGTTTCCGCCCTTTCTGGTGACTTTGATGGCGTTATTTTTGAAATCCACATCCTCAATATCCAGTCCCACACACTCGGAAACACGGATTCCGGTGCCCAGAAACAGGGTGATCATAGCCAGATCCCGTTCCTTTGTCTTTTCATAATAGGTTTTTTGCTGGCCGGTAAGGTTGTTTCCGCAGCTTTCCACGTAATCCAGCAGAGCCGCCACCTCGTCTGTATCCAGGCGGATAATGGCCTTGTCATGGATCTTCGGCATATCGATAAGCACCGTAGGATTGGTTTGGATCATTTCCTTGCGGAAATAATAGGCATAAAAGCTTCTCAGCGCCGATATTTTTCGTTTCAGGCCACGTTCCCCGTTGGAAATGTATTTTTCCCCTTTATCGTCATACAGCTTTAAATATTCCATGTATTCCTCAATATCCAGAGCTTTGACCTCGTCCAGAACAGCTACCGGAAGCTTTGTGATATCAGCGCCTTCCAGGGAGGGATTCTGGGTCAGGAGAAACTGAAAAAACAACCGGATGTCGTAGGCATAGGAAATTCTGGTGCGGGTCGTAGTCGTGGCATCAATAGCACGAAAATAATCCCTGGCAAAAGCCGGAAGGGTTTTCAAAACTTCCCGAAGCTTTAAAATATTTTCTTCATCGGTCTGATCGTGATAGGTTTTTCTGGGAGCCATATGCAATCGTCCTTTCTGCAAGGAATACAGCCGGTATTGGGGAAAAGCCTCTATATACCCGTATTTCCCTGTTTTTTGTCTTATATCTATTCGAAAAACTCGTGTTTGGCGAATAGATTATACCATAGAGATAAGCAGAGTGCAAGCCCTGTCCCTCCCTTCATGGCACTAAAAAAGGAAGGCCTCCATCCCCGGAAACCTTCCCACAATATGTAATTTTACTGCTGAGTATTCGCTTATGCCAGATACTCGTCGATAGCTTCTACGGCAGCTTCTTCATCTGCTCCGTTGGCGGTAACCGTAATTACCATATTTTCCCGGAAGGGAAATGAAAGGATGCCCATTAAACTTTTAGCATTCAGGTGGTGTCCGTCAGTGAGAACGTCAATAGAACTGTCAAACTTGCAAGCCAACTGGACTAACTGTGAGGGCAAATGATCACCTTTGGTTGATAAATTCTTCACGCAAATCTCTTTTCTAGTCATTTTATCATCTCCTGAAAGTTTATGGTGGAGCCTCCTCCACTTCACATGATATTACCATTGTTTAAGTTGTTTGTCAATTTAATCTTTTAACACTTTATCAGAGTAAATTTGGCTAAAATGCACAAAGATTGTAATTTATTCAACAATTTCAAACAAATGAAAAGATTCTGTTTC
>CAZUBP010000021.1:0-12908 GCA_964618605.1 uncultured Lachnospiraceae bacterium
AAAAAGGGAATACCCTTTCGAGTATTCCCTCAAGAAACACATGTTTTATTCTTTCTCCGGCTTGCTGCTTGCTATAAAGTCTTTATAGTATTTCATTCTGGTTTTGTAAGCATCTGTCTTTTTCCAGTCCATCAGCTTGCCTTCGTTTTCCTTGATGTCGTCGGCATGTTTGAATTTACCGGAAACCGTGTCATGAGCCAGACCCTCTGTGGCCGGATCAAAGGTAAAGGATATCTTGCCATCGGTCACTTTGATCTCACCGATCAAACCGCAGAAGCAGCAGATAGCTTTGGTAGCATCATCATTAAGGTAGAAATTCCGGTTATGGCAATGGGGGCACATACCGGCTTCTCCTTTCCAGGATGCTCCCGCAATATCAGCGGCTGCCTCGGCAATATTATGTCCCACCTTGCGGGCTACTGCCAGCTTATCATCCTCCATGGCAATGCATTTTGACCAGGGGAACACTTCATTGTTGATGACCTTCCAGGCCGGTGTCATAGCCAGTGTAGCACACTCTGTCTGTGCTCTGGTAAACCAGTCGGAGCCACCGATAGACATAAAGGAAATCACCTTGTCCTTCTGAATTCTGGGATCGGGAGCCTTTCCTCCTGTCTGCTCTGCGATCTGTGTACCGATGATATTCATTGCTCTGTCATGTCTGGGTCCGAAACGATCGACGATGGTATGGAACAAACCTGTAGCACCATCTTCAAAAATAGGTACTGCACAGACAATACCATCAGCCTCCAGCATTTTTTCCTTCAGCCACTCAAAATCGTCCTTCATGACGCATTTTCCACCCTTGCCGCTCATCAGGCTCAGTACACAGGAGGTACAGCCATTGCAGTGCTCAATGTGCAGATTCTGCATATTGATAAACTCAATCTCTGCTCCCTTCTCCTTTGCACCGATCAGCGCTTCCTTACACATGGCGTCATTGTTTCCGTTTTTTGAGCCAAAGGAAATACCTAAAACCTTCATCTTCCCATTCTCCTTTTTTTTGGTATTTATTTTGCCTCGCTGCTCTATACTGTACAGCGCACAATGTACAATCCGTCATTGGCTGTGTCAAAGTAGATATATCCTCTGTCATCTACCAGCACATCCTCTGCTATACCTACGATAGGACCACCCATAAGTGTGCCATCTTCATTGTCAAACTTGGGGCCATCCGGATCCGGTGTCATAAAGTAAGCAATTTCCCTGGGATTGAATACATCAGAAGTATCATAAACCCGCAGACCGGCATGGAAATAGCAGGTATAGATACGATCTCTGTATGCCTCGTATACATCGGTTCCATAGGCATCAAAGGAATTGTGGGGGCCAAAGGGCACCCGGATGCCATCCACCGTATTAAAGTTTTTGCCGTGAGTATATCCCTCCGGAACCTCCGGATAGGGAAATGTTGATATCAGATTGGGATGCTTTATATCCGTGATCTCCACAAAACCGATCATATTCATCGGCTGGGTTACACTCTTTCTGAACAGACCTTCCGTAGCCTTGCCGTCAAAATAGTGGCAGCGCTCTGCCTCTGTAGACATCAGCACATAGGGCTGATCGGCGATAGGCAGTACGGTATGTGTTCTGGCACCGCCGGAGCCTCCGCCGAAGGTAGGATTCAGATAACATTTGCTGATCAAGGTGGGCGCTGTAGGATCTGTCACATCTACCATGATCAGACCCACATTCTGGTAAGCCATATACACAATACCGTCACGATAAGCACAGGCATGCAGCTGCGGTGTATTCAAAAAGGCTTCTGAACCAAAGGGAGGCAGCTCGCCACCCGGTGCATTGTTAAGATACTGCTCATCCATCCACCAGCGTCCAACTTCCTTGGGATTACGGGGATCTTCAATATCCAGAATACGAAGGATAAAGAAGGCATATCCCTCACAGGAAGCGGTCAGATACACATATCTTCCTCCATTATAGAAGAAACGGTGAACACCCGGGCCGCCACCGCAGTGGAAGGTGGACAGCATTTTGGGATTTTCCGGATCTGTTTTAACGTCCCAGATAGAAACACCGCCCCAGTAAGGCAGGGTATTTCCCTTGGGGGTGCCGTGAAGCACATCCATTACACCGCCGTGAGCCAGAACCATAATGCCGTCAGCCAACTGAATCTTCGGAGTGCTCTGGCCATCATGCATATTGTCATCTACCCAGAAGGGTTCTATCCACTTAAGATTTACAGGATGTGCCGGGTCCGTCACATCCAGGATCTGGAATCCGTTCCAACGAAAGCTGGTAGCGTAGAGATAATACTTATCCCCAGCCTTCTGCATCGCCATCTGGAAGCCCGGCTTATCTCTCAGATCATCATAGCCGATAAATTCCATATTTTTAGACAAAATTTCTTTTCTCTGATTTACACTTCTACCCATACAGCAAAACCTCTTTCTTTATATCTATATATTGCCATTTTTATCAGCGCATGGTGATATAGCCACGATACTGGGAATAGCAGTCCATGGTGGTGTAATCTCCCACAAATACGCTGGTAAAGTTGAACTGAGGACGAAGGAAGGGGAACTGATCCTGCTGAGCCCATGCCGGCTTCTCCATCGTTTTTGTTCCTTCTACAGCGGATTTATACCACTCTTCTTCTCCCTCATACCAGAGCTCAACCACACGATCAAAGGCAGCAGCACCGTAGTTTTTCATTACCTTGCTGCTGACAAAACGATTTACATAGGGGCAATTGGTGAAATAGGGTACCACTGTCTCATGGAACCATTTCTCTCCCTCTGCCTTATCCACACCTTCGGGATACTGGATCAAAAACTGCCAGCGATAGTTTGCGCCGTCCTCGATCGTACGACCGCTGCCCTTGAAGTCCTCCTCCCAGTTAATAGGAACAAAGGCAAAAACAAAGGGCGGACAACCATTATCTCCGCCTACAGCTCGTCCGGCATCACCGGTAGCTGCATTTTCCTCATGTTCTCCCACATCCGGAATACATCCCTGCCAACGAAGCACGTCCATAGGCATGAATTCATTCAAAATGCTGTTTTTCATTTCATCCATATGCTCATCTACCAGCCAGTAATGTTCGGTCAGCTGCATATTGCGGGGGCCAAAACGCTCTGCCTGGGGCGGTGCGGGATATGCCTGATAAAATGCATATTTGGAGCAATAGGGGCCGAATTTACTGATACTGTCGGGAATATGATGCTTGTACAACCAACGCATCAGTTTCGGACGATACTCCTCCTTTGCCAGACCCACATAGATCAGACTTCTCATAATCTGAAAATCATATGCCATAATACATTCTCCTTTCAAAAAATATTCTAATTATACCTATTATACCGAAAACTCTTCACTGGAAAAACAGTATAACTTACCATTTTGTGCACTAAATTTTTGGAACTTCACACAAAAAAGCCCTGGCACCAATAAGTGCCAGGGCAATTTTTATGTGTTTTAAGCATCCAGGGCAGCGATCAGCTCCGGAATAACCTTGTGCAGATCACCTACCATACCATAATCAGCCACCTCAAAGATAGGAGCAGCTTCATTATTGTTGATAGCAATAATATAATCGGAATCCTGCATACCGGCGATATGCTGAATAGCACCGGAGATACCGCAGGCAATATAGATGGTGGGTTTTACTGTTGTACCGGTCTGTCCGATCTGACGGGACTTGTCGATCCAGCCTTCGTCTACAGCGGCACGAGAACCTGCTACGATACCACCCAGCTTGTCAGCCAGCTCCTCCAGCAGCTTGAAGCCTTCGGCACTGCCTACACCCATACCACCGGCAACGATAACCTTGGCATCGGTAAGAGATACCGCATCCTTGGCTGTCTTTACGATCTCCAGCACCTTTGTACGGATATCGCCTTCGGCAAAGGAAACCTCAAGACGAATGATCTCACCCTTCTTGCTGTAGTCCGGAGTTTCTGTTTTCTGCATTACACCGGGACGTACTGTGGACATCTGGGGACGATGATGGGGACACATGATCGTTGCCATCAGATTACCGCCAAAAGCAGGACGGGTCATTCTGAACTGTCTGTCCTCTGCCGGCAGCTCCAGCTGTGTACAGTCTGCTGTCAGACCTGTACCGGATTTAACTGCCAGAGCCGGGCCCAGATCACGTCCGATATGGGTAGCACCGTACATAACGATTTCCGGTTTATATTTCTTGATAGCTTCATCGATCACCTTGGCGTAACCGTCGGTGGTGTAATCCTTCAGCTCTTCTGCCTCTGCCAGATATACCTTATCTGCACCGTAAGCAAACAGATCTGCGCTGAGAGCTTCTACCTTATCACCGCAGAGAACGGCACAAACCTCTGTACCAACGCCGTCTGCCAGCTTTCTGGCCTCACCCAGAAGCTCCAGAACTACGGGCATCAGCTTGCCCTGACGCTGCTCAGCGAATACCCAGATGCCGTTGTACTGAGTAATATCTACGCCGCTTCCCTGGCCTTCTACCTTTTCAATGGCCTCAAAGGGACATATCTCTGCACACTGTCCGCATCCGGTACATGCACTGCCAATAGAAGCGATCTTACCCTCCATGGTAATAGCTTCAAACGGACAGTTCTTTAAACATTTCTTACAACCTTTACATTTATCTGCAATTACTTTAACTGCCATTTTGTATTCTCCCTTCTACCTTACAGTACGTGTTTTTCTCTCAGTTTACCCACAACTGCTGCAGCCATATCAGCCGGAGCACCGGTGAAGATCTCACCCTTACCCTTCTGGGGCGGTGTAAAGGAACGGGCAACCTGTGTGGGAGAAGCAGACAGACCGCAGGCAGCCGGATCCAGCTTCACATCCTCGTGATTCCATACGGTAATGTCTTTCTTGTAGGCATCTACGATACCGGAAATGGTCATGTATCTGGGCTCGTTAAGCTCTTTAACGCAGGTCAGCAGACAGGGAGTCTGTACCTCGATCTTCTCATAACCATCCTCCAGCTGTCTCTCAACGATAACCTTGTCACCCTGGATCTCTACCTTCTGTACGTAGGTAACTACGGGCAGTTTCAGTCTCTGAGCGATCTGAGGACCTACCTGAGCGGTATCTCCGTCGATAGCCTGACGTCCGGCAAAGATGATATCAGCGCCGCCCATTTTCTTGATACCGGCAGCGATGGTTGTGGAGGTTGCACAGGTATCTGCACCACCAAAAGCACGGTCGGATAACAGATAGGAATCATCTGCACCCATAGCCATACATTCTCTCAGCATTTCCATAGCCTGGGGCGGTCCCATGGTAATAACGTCTACTGTAGTATCCTCATGAGTATCCTTGATCTGCAGTGCAGCTTCCAGCGCATTGGCATCATCGGGATTTAATATACTGGGTACACCATCACGAATCAGGGTACCTTTAACCGGATCGATTCTTACTTCTGTAGTATCCGGAACCTGTTTTGCACAAACGATAATTTTCATAATTGTCACCCTTCCTCTCTTATTTCAGCAATGCACGTGAGATAACCATCTGCTGTACCTGGGATGTACCTTCATACAGTGTGAATACACGACAGTCTCTGTACATACGCTCAACCTTGTACTCTTTGATATAGCCATAGCCACCGTGGATCTGAACAGCCTTGGCACAGATACGGTTACATGCCTCTGCAGCATAATATTTAGCCATAGCAGCTGCCTTGCTGGCAGGCTTTTTCTGATCGATCAGGTAAGCGGCACGATATACCAGCAGTTTAGCAGCATCCAGCTCTGTAGCCATATCTGCCAGCATAAAGCTGATAGCCTGGAACTTGCTGATGGGACGGCCAAACTGTTTTCTCTCTTTTGCATATTTGATAGCTTCATCCAGAGCACCCTGGGCAACACCGATAGACTGGGCAGCAACACCGATACGTCCGATATCCAGTGTAGCCATGGCGTTGGAGAAACCTTTATCTCTCTCACCCAGCATATTTTCCTTGGGAACTCTTACATTTTCCAGAATAATATCACTGGTAGCACAGCCGATCAGACCCATTTTGTGCTCCGGTTTACCTACGGATACACCCTCAGCCTTCATATCTACGATAAAGGCGGTGATACCTCTGGAACCCTTGCTCATATCTGTCTTGGCATAAACAACAGCAATGTCAGACAGGGGAGCAGCTGTGATGAAGGTTTTACGGCCATTCAGTACGAAGCAATCCTCTTCCTCAACAGCAGTAGTGGTCATACCACCGGCATCAGAACCGGCACCCGGCTCTGTCAGGGCGAAACATACGGTCTTTTTACCGCTGACGATATCCGGAAGATACTTCTGTTTCTGCTCTTCTGTACCGGACAGAAGGAAGGGGCCTCCTGCCAGGGAGTTGGGGGATGATATATAAATGCTGGCAACACCGCTGACACGGCAGATCTCTTCCATTACGGAAACATAACCGCGACAGTCGGAACCGGAACCGCCATACTCTCTCGGGATCTTAATACCGAAGAAACCGGCTTTTGCCATCTTATCCAGAATTTCCTGGGGAAATACGGCGGTCTCTTCTACCTTATCCAGAACTTCTGTGGTCAGTTCCTTCTCCGCGAATTCGCGGGCCAGCTTGTGGATCATCAAGTGTTCCTCTGTAAGGAACAGTTCATTCATGGTACTCATGATTTACCTCCTTTTAACTCCTTTAGGAGCTGCTCTTTAAGCACTCCTGATTTTATTTTTCCATTAGCTGTTTTCGGCAGCTTATCCAAAAACAGAATGTACCTTGGTATTTTGTAGCGGGTAAGCAGTGCGCTGAGAAAGACTCTGAGCTTGTCCTCCAAAACCTCCTTGTCCTCCTCACAGACAATACAGGCTGCGATCTCTTCCTGGGTAACCTGGGAAGGAACGCCCAGCACCTTTACCTCCTGTACACCGGGATACTGGCGAATAGCCCGCTCGATCTCCGCACAGGAAATATTTTCTCCGCTGCGGATGATCATATCCTTTCTCCGTCCGCTGACATACAGATAGCCCTCTGCGTCCAAATGACCCAGATCACCGGTTTTGAGCCACCCTGACTCGTCCAGAGCCTCCCGGGTCTCCTTTTCCATACGGAAATAGCCGGGAAACACGTGATAGCCTCGAACCTCTATCTCTCCCTCTTCTCCCAAAGGAAGCACATGGCCGTCCTCCAGGGCGGTGATACGGCATTCCAGACTGTCCAGCACCTTTCCCACGGAATCGGCAATCTTTTCCGGGGGATCCCCATAGGGTGAAAAGGTAATACTGGGAGAAGTCTCCGTCTGTCCGTAGCTCATGGAGAGAAAGTCAAACTGAAAAGCCTGCCGAATGGTGAGATAATCTTCCCGCTCCACAGCAGAACCGGCTATAATGCCGCTTTTCAGGCTGCTGACATCAAAAATATCCAGCAACCCCTTCTTCAGGATCGCCAGAAACATGGTGGGCACACCATTCAGGATAGTACAGTGAAATCTTCCCACAGTCCTGAGAACACTCTCACTGTGGCTTCCCTCTACAAGACACACACAGTGCCCGGTGGCCAGCGCCGAAAGAAATCCGGCGGATAAACCAAAGCAATGAAACAGGGGCAAAGGCATACAGGAAATATCCTCCTGCTTCCAATGCATCTGTCTGGCTGTCTCAAAGGCAATGGACACCACATCTCCCTGGCGAAGCAAAACGCCCTTGGGCCGGGAGGTAGAGCCTGAGGTAAAGAGGATCCCCAGGATATCCTTGGGAGACACCTCCCTTTTCAGGCACTCCAGATGATGGCGCTCATCCGGTGTGGTAGGCAGCTGCATATGCTTTTTTACTTCCTCTGTATTAAACAGACGATAGTCTTTACTGCCGTGAAGGGAAGGCAGCTGTTTCGGCGCATCCAGCGCACAGATAGCCTTCGGCTCCACGTAATCTATCAATTCTTTTAATTCTGTTTCCACCAGATGGGGATTAAACAACACCGCCTGGGCTCCCAGCTTCTCCAAAGCCAGGAAAACGATGATCCAGTATACGCTGTTGCGTCCCCAGATACCGATCCGCTGTCCCTTTCGTATGCCCTCCTGATGAAAATACCATGCTACCCGGTCAGAGCAGCGATCCAGCTCCTGCCAGGTCAACTGTCTTTCCTGCTGGATCAGGGCAATATCCTTTGGGGTCTTTTGGGCTCTCAGACGCAAAGCCTGACCCACGGTTGTCCAATGTGGAATCTGTGTCATCATTTACTGCATTTTCTCCTTCAGGCCGCCCCAGACTTCACCAAAAATGGCACTGTCCATAAGCTGAACATGCTCCGGGATCACCGGTGTGAAATCCATATGCGCCAGAATATCCTTTTCTATATCAATACCCGGTGCCACTTCCTTCAGCACCAGCTTGCCGTCCTCATTCAGTTCAAACACACACCGCTCGGTGATATACAGTACTTTCTGATGGTTCTTGGCTGCATACTTTCCGGAGAAGGTAACCTGTTCCACTTCTTTCAGGAACTTCTTTCCCTTGCCTTCCTCCACGATGCGGATACCGCCGTTCTCCACAGCGATCTTTGCCTTAGCCATAAAGGTACCCGCAAACAGCACCTTTTTCGCATTCTGGGAAATATTGATAAAGCCTCCCGGTCCCGTAAGTCGGGGGCCAAACTTGCTTACGTTGATATTTCCCTGTTCATCTGCCTGAGCCAGACCCAGCACTGCCACATCACAGCCGCCGCCGTCATAGAAATCAAACATACTGCCATGATCAATACATGCCTGGGCATTGTAGGAACTGCCGAAGTTGGGCAGAGCAGCGGGAACACCGCCAAAGGCACCGATCTCTGTAGTCAGGGTGATATCCTCGGTACACCCCTCCTCTGCTGCCACACTGGCCACATCTGCGGGAATACCTACACCCAGATTAACTACGTTGCCCTTTTTCAGCTCCATGGCACAACGGCGTTCAATAATCTTTCTGTCACACAGAGGAACCTTCGGCAAAGCATTTAAAGGTTTCTTAATGTTGCCTGCAAAAGCCGGGTCGTAATATACCCCTTCCGTCTGCCAGCAGGCATTAATGTCTGTAGCTACGACTACATAATCCACCAGCGTACCGGGGATCTTAACCTCCTTGGGATGCATGGTGCCTCTTTTGGCTGTGTATTCTACCTGCACAATAACAATACCACCACTGTTGTGTGCCGCCTGAGCCACAGCCAGGCCTTCGTTGATAGGGCCTTCCTTTTCAAAAGTAATATTGCCGTCCTCATCCGCTGTAGTTCCTCGAAGCAAAGCCACATGAAGGGGGAAGGATTTGTAGAAAAGATACTCCTCTCCCTGAAATTCCACCAGCTCTACCAGATCCTCCGTGGTGACCTCATTCATCTTGCCGCCTTCCAAACGGGGATCCACAAAGGTTCCCAAGCCGACCTTGGTAAGAAGTCCGGGACGGTGCGCGGCAATCTCACGCCATAGATTTACAATAACACCCTGAGGCAGGCAATGGCAAGCCATTTTGTTAGCCCGAACCAGATCATTCATAGCAAAGGCGGATCCGATATGGGCTGCGGACCATTTGGTTACCAGACCTTCGTATCCCAGTCTGGTCATACCTCTTTCCTTCCAGTCACCCATGGCACTGCCCTGCTTCATCGTCAGGTTGCAGGGGTGCCCTGTTTCCTTGTAACAATCGGCGATAGCCACAGCTACCTCCTCCGGCCACCCGGACAATCCCATGCCGGCAACACCTACCGTAGCTCCATCAGGAATTTTTCTGGCCGCTTCTGCAGCTGTAATAAATTGAACCATAAGATTTTCCCCACTTTCTCATTATCCCACAGTTTCGCACTATTTCCATTATAGCAGTCTGAAAATCGACTGTCTATGCAAATATGTCAATATTGACAGTTTCTACATTCATGACAAATTAGTCATATTTTTTTAGCTGGTTTTCTATTGCTTTTTTTTATTTTTACCTTAATATAAAAGGGACAGTATGCGCATTTTAGATACAGAGCATACGCTACAAATGCTTTTCAGAAACGGAGAACCTATGCGAACACTTAAATATGCTATTCTTGGACTTATAATGCAGCACCCCTGTACCGGATACGATATTGCCAGAGAATTTAAGGAGCGTGCCTTTTCCAATTTCTGGTATGCCACCCACAGCCAGATCTACCCCGAGCTTAAACGCCTCACCGATGAAGGGCTGATCACCTACGACATTGTGATCCAGGGAGAAAAGCTGGAAAAAAAGAAATATACACTCACCGAAAAGGGCCGGGAAGAATTTATGGAATGGCTTCACAAGGATGAAGATCTCATGATGACCGCCAAGGATATCTTCCGACTTCGTACCTTCTTTTCTCAGTTTTATACCGGCGAAGAGTTCCGCCATCAGCTGACCTCTCACATAGAGAAACACAAAGAGCGGAAAAAGCAGCTGCAGTTTATCCAGTCCAATGTCCACTTCAAGGGCTGCAAACCCGGAAATCCTGCCTTCGGCGACTACATGGTGCTGGAGGGCGCTATTCTGCGGGAGGATTCCTATATTGAATGGCTGCAGCGCTGCCTGACCTATTATCAGGATGTAGAATAGATATCTTTCACACAGCGTATTTTCTGAAAAAGACATACCCGGCCCCAAACCGGATATGTCTTTTTTTGTGCATACTGGATCTATCAGATACCGTATACTGCCTTATTATATTTACCGATCTCATCATCAATAATGGGATCTACATGGGGGAACAGACATCCCGGTCCGCCATAGGTGATACAGGGAATATAATGTCCACCCGGTCCGTAGGTCTCGCAGGCCCGCTTAACCTCGGCACGGATCTCCTCTTCTGTGGAATTAGCACGGTCCACGATAGCAGCGTCAATACCGCCCATAAGTACCATGCGGCCATCCAGCTGTTTCTGCAGCTTCACAATATCATTCTGGGGGAGCGCACCCTGCCAGATATCAATGCCCAGATCCACCATATCTTCAATGATAGGTTCGCAGAAGGAATCTGCATGATGCATAATGATCACGCCATTTTCCTTCATATATTTGTACTGCTTCTCGTACTGGGGTTTGATAAATTCTCTCCAGGTATCCGGGCTGACAAACAGGGAGTTTTTGGAACCCCAGTCGTCATGGGACAGGATCACATCCGGATGAAGATTGTCCACGATAAGCTTAGTCAGCTGGAAACGATACTCGCCGATGGCGTTGCACAGATCCATCATATCCTCCGGCTCCAGAAGGAAGTTCATCAGCATATCCTCAAAGCCCATCAAAAAGTGCAGTCTTTCAAATACACCTGTAGGCATAAAAGCCATAGCCAGGCTGCCGGAAGCCTTGATCTCATCAATTCTGGCTTTAAAGGGTGCCCAAAGCTCCGGATCAGAGGTGCCGTCTACAATATCCGGGATCTTGACCTGATTTTTCCAGTCACAGATATCATCACAGACCTTGTTGTCTGCCGTTACATGAGGCATAGCTGCCAGCTGCTCTTCCGGCCACAGGATCACGGTACCAAAGGCATCCTTTAAGGGATCCATGCCACGGTGACGGTTGCCGCGAACCATATTGTTTGCCGGATTCGGCGGGAAAAAGGTGGTGCCCTCAAACTGCTTCAGCAGTCTCTCCGGCTTTCCGTCCTTTTTCAGGGTTTCCAATAAAATTTCTTTTGCTGTTGCCATATTATATCTCCTTTATTCTTCATATATAAAAAGGAGTGACTGCATCCAGCCACTCCCTTTAATCATAGCTTATGCGGCTCTCTTATCAATTTCAGCCTGCCATTCAACTACCTTTTCCTTGGTGATCTTGAAGCCAAGGATCAGAAGAAGGGCGGCTACCACACAGAAGATACCGGGTACAAGACCAAGAGCGATGGTCATACCCTGTCTGGCTGTACCTTCCAGAACCACGCCGGACTCCCAACCTACAGCGGTCAGACATGCAGCGATGATGGTACCACGAAGGAACACACCGATCTTCAGGGGAACATTCTGCAGACCCATGATCCAGCCGGAAGCATCCTTACCGGTTTTCCAGGTTGCATATACAACGGTATCAGCATACAGAGCCGGTGCAGAGGCAAAAGCGATACCATAGAAAACATTGGCGATAAACATAAGTACCATAACGGCTACATAGCTTGCATAGCATACCCAAACCAGGATCATGCTGACACCCATACCGATGCAGGCAGCGATCATAGTTGTACGGGAAGAGAACTTCTTAGCGATACTACGCATACCATAGGCACCGATGATACCACCCAGGTTGATCAACAATGTATAAGCGGTCATCAGACCAGCGTTGCCAATAGCATCACGGAAATAGTAGATAGCAGCTGCGGAAGCAACAAAGTTTACGCACCATTTTGCCAGGTCAGCCAGCATCAATACCATCAGCGGCGGGTTCTTTACCAGTGAGGAGAACATCTCGCCAACGCCTACACGATTTACGTTCTTCTTGCTGTCGGTCTCAACCTCGATCTCTTCGTATCCGTCGGTCATCTTAAAGTGTGCGAAGTAGGTAACTACCATGACAATACCAAGGCAGAAGGCTACAGCTGCAAACTGATTTTTCTCACCTACGATACCTGCCAGAACAGTGGCAAAGGGAAGTCCCAGATAAGAGAAAAGCAGACCGCCGATCTTGTTCCATGCGGCACGGGAGGAAGCCAGTGTAGCACGATCTTCCGGCGTCTTACCTGCTACCTTAACCAGTGTAGCGTTGGCTACATAGGGGAAGTTCCAGGCAACATGGGAAGCGATAGCTGCAATAACGATAAATACCGCAGCCAGTGTGGTATTATCACTGATACGCAGGAACATGCAGGCATACAGGAAGGGTACGATCCAGGGCAGTACAATAAGCCAGGAACGATAACGGCCCCACTTCATAGCCTTGCTGCCGTTGATGATAGCACCATACAGCCAGGAAAGACAGGCATCCACAATAGAGAACACGGAGCTGATGACACCGGC
>CAZUBP010000022.1:0-12653 GCA_964618605.1 uncultured Lachnospiraceae bacterium
GAATAGATATCCTTTGTCAGCTCTTTCTCCATCTCAGCGATCCAGCTGTTCTGTACCGGTGTATCGATACCAGCGGAAAGAACGCCGATGTTGATGGGATCACCTGTGTAGCTTGCCAGAGCAGTCTCAACACCCTGACTCATATCAGCATCATCGGGATCGAAGTCAACGCCACAAACGATCATAACGGCTGCACGAACCTGCATAGCACCGATATCCTCTGTGGAAGCCTGGTTGTTATGAGTTACACGATAATCTGCAGAAGCAGAGGAGTCAACAGATACGATGGGAACGTTCTGGCTCTGAGCCTTTGCAAATACCTCATCAAAACCTGTGTCACCATTGGTGGAGATAGACAGAGATTTGCATCCCTGAGTAAGAGCCTCATCGATCAGCTGTACCTGAGCGGCTACAGTGGTCTCAGCGGGGGATTTCTCCTCGCAGCTCTCACCAACCTGCTCCATGTAGCTGGAGAAGCCTTCATACATGATAACGCCGAATGCGTTACCAACGGATTTGAACATGAATACGTGGTTTCCACCTGTGGATGTAGTTGCAGCCTCGCTTGTAGCTGCTTCGCTTGTTGCAGCCTCACTGGTTGCAGCCTCGCTTGTTGCTGCCTCACTTGTTGCAGCTTCGCTTGTTGCTGTTGAGGAGCTGCCACATCCTGCAAGTGTGGAACCGGCCATTGCTGCTACAAGGCCCAGTGCCATAAACTTGTTCAGTTTTTTCATACTTTCTTCCTCCTTTAAGATAGATGTATATAAACTTTTTGTTTATATCGCTTAATAAATAGTACCACAGCGCAAATTATTTAGCAAATCTTTCTTTAGCTTTTTGCTCATCTGCCTGCTGATCGGCCCAGAATTGTGCAGATTTTTCTTTGCACTCCTTCTGTGCAGCTACGATCTCATCCTGCAGCTTCTTGATCTCAGCAGCATTTCCGCCGGCTTTCTGCAGTTTCTTGATCTCTTTCTTATGTTCCTTAACCAGTTCAGCTGTTCTGTCGTTCACTGCCTCAATGTTCTTATTATTATGGTAAACCATACGCAGCTTGATATCCTTGATCATCTGTTTGTTGATGGTAGAGATCAGGATAGTCAGGATCAGGATGATACCGATAAAGATCTTCTTGGTGTTGGGGTCAACGCCCAGCAGACCCAGAACGAAGATCAGGAAGGACATAATAAAGGTGGCGATGATGGGACCATACATCTTACCTTTACCACCGCTGGTAGATACACCACCCAGTACGGCGGTAGCGATAGCTGTCATCTCATATCCGGAAGCCATGGAGGAGGAAATACCGCCGCCCATACGACCGATGAAGAAGATGGTACCGATACCGGCCATGAAGCCCATGAGAATGAATACCTGCATTTTTACCCGGAATACACTGATACCGGAATATGTAGCACAGGTGGGGTTGTTACCAACGATGTATACTTTTCTGCCGAAGGGAGATTTGTGCAGTACAAAGCACATGATCACACCCATGATCAGAAACAGCACCATACTCAGAGGCAGGATACCGCCGATGTTGTACCAACCAACCTTGTTGTACCACTTGGGGAAATTCTTCAGAGAATTCTCACCCAGAACAATCTCGGCAATACCACGGAACAACATGGAAGTGGAGATCGTAGTGATAACGGCAGGCATCTTGAAGTAAGCTACACAGAAGCCGTTAAAAGCACCGCAGAGCATACAGGTAACGATACCGGCGATTACACAGACAATGGAAGGAATACCGGCATCCATCATAATACCGGTCACCATACCGCCCAGAACGATCTGTGCAGCTACAGAAACATCGATATCACCCAGCAGCAGGATAAATACCATACCCAGTACCAACGGTGAACTATCGAAACCGGAGTTGATGATGGTCTGGATTGTTCCGGCCTGGAAAAACAGATCCGGTTTAAAGATCAGCAATACCAGATTCAGAACGATCAGAATATAAACAAGAATCATTTCCCATTTAACAAGAAATTTGGATAATACGAAGCCTTCCTTTACGGAGAGGTCTCTATCATAATTACTTCCCGGCATTAGATCAAAGCACCCCTTTCTTTCAGAGCACGTTTCTCAGCTGTACGCTCTGTGAAATAGTTGATAATTACAGCTACGATGATGATGCCGCCCTGAAGGGCCTTCTGCCATACACTCATACCCGGAATCATACTGATAAAGTTGGTGATAACACACATGATCAGTACGCCGATGGCTACACCATCCATACGACCTTTACCACCGTTGATGGATACACCACCAAGTACACAGATGGCAATGGCTGTCATCTCAAATCCTTCTGCCATACCATAGTAACCAATGGCATAGTTAGCGGTGTACAGCATACCGGCAAGACCGGAAAGGATACCGCAGATTACGAAGGAATAGAAAGTAACTGTAGGTTCTTTGATACCGGCAACAGCGGAGGACTCTCTGCTGGTACCGATAGCGTAGATACGTCTACCAGGTGTAGTATAGCCCAGGAACAGGCCAACCAGCACCATAACGATCACGGCGATCCAGACAATGGCCGGAACACCCAGGATCTTGGTAATAGCAAATACACGATAGCTGTCCAGATAGGAAGCGGCGAACCACCACTGACCACCGGAAACAGCAAAGGCCAGACCACGGAAGATATACATTGTACCCAGTGTACAGATCATGGGTACCATGTGCAGGTAACCTACCAGAGCTCCGTTTAAGGCTCCGCAGAGAGCGCCAAGAAGGATGGCCAGCAGGAACCATACAACGCCCGGAACGCCGGGATTGGAGCAGGAAAGAGAGGTAGTCACGATACCTACAAAGGCCAATGTGGAGGCGATGGAGATATCGATACCGCTGGTAAGGATTACCACCATCTCACCAACAGCCAGAAGAGCATATACCGCATTGTTCTGCAGCATGTTCATCATAGCCTGTACGGTAAACATATTCGGTGTCAGAATACGTGCCAGAATCAGAAGAAGGATCAGCACGACAACCAGACCGGTATTACGGGACTGTAATAATTTTTTCATTACTTGTCTCCTCCTTTCTCTTTCAGGGATGCCTCAAGGATCATTTCCTGGGTCAGGGCACTCATATCTGTAAATTCTGCGGTTACACGACCGCTCTTCATAACTACAACACGATCGGCCACACCCAGAACCTCCGGCATTTCGGAAGAAACCATGATGATGGCGTAGCCATTGCTGGCCAGCTCGTTCATAATCTCATAAATAGAATACTTGGCACCTACGTCGATACCCTTGGTAGGCTCGTCCATGATCAGAACCTTCTGCTCAGCGGCAAGCATCTTGGCAACAACGACCTTCTGCTGGTTACCACCGGACAGAGAGCTGGGGGGTGCCGTAATATCGTTGGCTTTCAGCTGAATCTTCTTGCACAGCTCAATACCTTTATCCATCTCTGCGTTCACATCCAGCTTGCCATGCTTGGTAAACTGCTTCATGGTAGCGGAGGATACGTTCTGGTAAATAGGCAGCTCATTGACCAGACCTTCTGTCTGTCTGTTCTCCGGCAGAAGTCCGATACCCAGCTTCAGGGCATCAATGGGGCTCTTGATATCTACTTTCTTACCCTCCAGACGGATCTCGCCGCTGTCAGGTGTCATAATACCGTAAATATTCTGGCAAACCTCTGTACGTCCGGCACCAACCAGACCGGTCAGAGCAAGGATCTCACCACGGCGTACATTAAAGGATACATTCTTGAAATATCCTTCCTTAGATATATCGTCTACTTCCAAAACAACATCACCGATTTTGGCTGTCTTTTCGGGATACATGGCTGTCAGCTCACGACCTACCATGGCCTTTACCAGATCGGAATTGGTGATCTTATCAACATCCCAGCATCCTACATAGGTAGAATCACGGAATACGGTAACACGGGAGCAAAGCTCATACATATCCTCAAAACGATGGGTGATAAAGATGATGGATACGCCCTTGTCTCTCAATTCTCTGGCGATACGATACAGCTGTAAGCACTCATTTCTTGTCAGGGAAGCAGTGGGCTCATCCATGATCAGAATACGGGCATCACGGGAAAGAGCCTTGGCGATCTCTACCAGCTGCTGAGCTGCAACGGAAAGGTTACCCATGGGCTTATTAACGTCGATCTCCTTACTCAGGGGCTCGATCAGTTCCTTTGCACGGGCTCTCATGGCCTTCCAGTCATACACACCAAATTTGTTTTTGATTTCCTGGCCCATGAAGATATTTTCTGTAACCGTCAGGTCCGGGAAAGAGGTAACATGCTGATAGATAGCTGCAATACCCATTTTGGCGGAATCTGCGGTGTTACGGAATGTCATTCTCTCACCTTCCAGCAGCATGGTACCGCTGTCCGGCTGATGAACACCTGTGATAACTTTGATGAAGGTTGATTTACCGGCTCCGTTTTCACCCATCAGAGCGTGGATCTCACCTTTTTTCAACTGAAAGTGAACACCGTTTAACGCACGGACACCGCCGAACGTTTTGACAACGTCTTTCAGCTCCAAGATATAATCACTCATTGTTTGTTATATCTCCTTTCCTTTCTTGTAGTTCTACATCCCTTTTCGCAATATTTTTCGTTCGCAATGCAAGGGGCTACGTTAAATTTATCGGAATATCGCCTGCTTTACAATATCAGAAATTGCTTTTCGACATTCAAAAATTGTTTTTTGATACATAATTGCCACCTTTAACTAAAAATGATATACTTAATTATCAAATTGTAACAATACCTTATTTTTTTGTCATTTTTTACGTGGAATTTTTTCCCATTTTACCCACCACAAGGAGAAATTTATTTAGATGAAACGACCGAAGCGAATACTGCCCGCCAGCCATAAAGAGACGGAGGCCATCGTAAATCAGCAGATCAAGGCATTGCCTTTTTACGTCCAGGAAATAGGATTTATCAATAACAGAAAATTTGTGCGGGGTACTGCCAACAAATATTCCGACTATCTCCTTCTGTATTCCCTCACTGCCATGTCTTTTACCAAGCACGGCACCCGGTATCCGGTGAACCCGGATGATGTGATCCTGTCCGCCTGCAACACGCCCCTGACCTTTACCCAGCCCTGGAACCGTTCCCGGGATTTTCTCTACGTGGTTATCAACGGTACCCAGGCGCAGCAGTTTTACAATCTGATCCGAAAGAACAACAGTCTCTTTCATACCAATCAGCTGAGTAATGTGCAGGATCTCTTTCTCAGTCTCGTGGAGCTGGATTATACCAATCCCAAAACCATTCTCATGACCCAGCTGGAAGCCGGAGCGCTGATCCATCAGCTGCTGCTGGAGCTTTACAAGCTGTCCCAGGATATTCTGGCAGCCAAGGATATGACCCCCGTCCAGGATACGGCGGTCAATACAGCCATAAAATACATACAGGAAAATTATCAGAACGATCTGGACATTGACACCATCTGCAACAGCATCAGTTTTTCCAAATATTATTTCTGTAAGCTTTTCAAGGAGCACACCGGCATGACCGTCCACCAGTATGTAACGGAATTCCGGGTAAACAAATCCAAGGAGCTTCTCTCCTACTCCAAGCTGTCCATAGCGGCGGTGGCCAACAGCGTAGGCTTTAAGAGTACCCTTACCTATACCCGGTGCTTTGAAAAGCTGGTGAAAATGACCCCCTCCCAATACAGAAAATATTATTGATATGACAAATTTCCCACAAAAAAGGCCCCGGTATTTTCATACCGGGGTCTCCTTATGGTCTGCCATAGTGATTATCTTTTCAGCAGCACTTCTTTTTCATATTTCTCGATCTCATCATAGTAACCGGATGCAGCTACACCACACTGTTTGCAGTACTCTTCCCATACATCTCCCAGGGGAAGCAGCTTGGCGTCTTCCATAGCTACCATCTTTCTGGACATCTGGTTGGTATCCTGCAGCTCTTTGAAATAAGCATTCGGTGTACACAGAGCGTTCAGCAGAGCTTTCTGCATGGAACGGAAGCCTGTTACCAGAGCGGAAATACGGTTGATGGAAGCATCAAAGTAATCCAGTGCAATATATACACGATCCAGAGCATCGTTACGAACGATCTCCTGGGCGATCTCCTTTGTCTCATCATCCAGCAGCAGTACATGGTCGGAATCCCAGCGGATACCACGGGTTACATGGAGAGCCAGCTCCGGGAAGAAGCACAGCAGAGCCGGAATCTTGTCGGAAACAACCTCTGTGGGATGATAATGACCATTATCCATCAGGGGCATACATTTATCCTTGTGCATAGCAGCCATACTCAGGGTGAACTCAGCAGAGCCTGCAGTGTAGGACTCAGCGCCGATACCGAATACCTTTGACTCTACGCAGGGTTTAACCTTGGCGAAATCGAAGGGCTCGGAAAGGATCTCCTCGATGGACTCTTTGTAACGCATACGGGGACCCATACGATCTCCGGGAACATCCTTGAAGCCGTCACCGGTCCAGATATTCATAACACAGGGAATGCCTGTCTCCTCAGCGAAATACTGGGAGATACGGATACATGCCTTGCCATGCTCGATCCAGAAGTCTCTGGTCTCCTTGTCCGGGCTGGACAGGGTCAGGCCGTCTTTCATTTTCGGGTGTGAGAAGAAGGTGGGGTTAAAGTCAATACCGATACCTTTCTCCTTGGCAAATTCTACCCATCTCTTGAAATGTCTGGGTTCCAGTTTATCACGATCTACAAAGCCATCTTCCTCAAAAATAGCATAGCTGGCATGTACATTAATTTTCTTTAAACCGGGCATCATGCTGAAGGCCTTATCAAGATCCTCAAACATCTGATCCGGATTGGTGGCCTTGCCGGGATAATCTCCGGTTGTCTGGATACCTCCGGTCAGGGGACCGTCATTGTCAAAGCCGGTAACATCGTCTGCCTGCCAGCAGTGAACAGCAACGGGAATGGTTTTCAGTTTTGCAATTGCAGCGTCAGTATCAATTCCATATTTTGCATAAATTGCTTTTGCGGATTCATATCTTTCGCTCATCGATGGTTCCTCCTTATTTTCTTGCTTCCTTACATTTAATACAACTTGGTTTACGGGTTATGCTTTATACTCTTTTACACCGAAGGATTTGAAAATGTTGTCTCTGGCTTCCTCAACGGTGGAAAATTCCTTAGCACGCAGCATCTGTGCTGTCAGGTTACCGATAGCGGTAGCCTCGGTAGGTCCGGCATATACCGGGCGTTTGCAGGCCTTTGCTGTCAGCTCATTTAAGTATCCGGCATTGGCGCCGCCGCCTACTACATGGATACGGCCGTATTTTCTGCCGGTAATAGCTTCCATCTCTGCAATAGTCTTGGCATAGCACTCAGCCAGGCTGGCGTAGATAACTGTAGCGATCTCGCCGATGGTCTCGGGAACCTGCTGACCTGTACGTCTGCAGTAGTCCTTAACCTCCTCTGTCATGTTCTTGGGAGCCAGGAAGCAGTTATCGTTGGCATCTACTCTGGAGGGGAAGTCCTTGGCTTCCTCAGCCATCTCGCACAGCTGTGCAAAGGAGTAGGCATCTCCTGTCTCATGACGAACAGACTGGATCATCCACAGACCCATGATGTTCTTCAGGAAACGGAAGCTGTCGTTGTAGCCGCCCTCGTTGGTCAGGTTGGCTGCTCTGCTCTCCATGGAACAATTGGCTTCACGAGCCTCAACGCCCATCAGTGACCAGGTACCGGAACTGATATACATAAAATCATCATCGTTAGCCGGAACTGCCAGTACAGCAGACGCGGTATCATGGGAACCAACCATAATAACTTCCAGATCGAAGCCAACCTCTTTGGCGATCTCCGGTCTCAGATTGCCCAGTACGCTGCCCGGTTTATGAATAGGAAGAAAGATCTTTCTGGGGAAGCCCAGCATATCGATCAGCTCATAATCCCAATCTCTGGTGATGGGGCTTACCAGCTGGCCGGTAGTAGCCTCTGTGTACTCCTGTGCTTTCTTTCCTGTCAGTTTGAACTGCAGATAATCCGGAACCATCAGCATGGCCTCAGCCTGCTCCAGATACTCCGGATGATTCTTCTTAACAGCCATCAGCTGATAGATGGTGTTGTAGGACTGTTTCTGGATACCGGTTCTCTTGTAGAGATCCTCCTCAGAAATCACCTTGGACACTTCCTCATCCATACCGATAGTACGGCTGTCACGATAGCCTACGGTGTTGCCCAGAACATTGTCATCCTTGTCCAGCAGGGCAAAGTCAACGCCCCAGGTATCGATACCCATGCTAACGGGGATCTTGCCGATCTCTTTACATTTCTTCAGGCCATTAACAACTTCCTGGAACAATCTGTCCATCTCCCAGCAAAGCTCTCCATCCTTCATTTTCATGCCGTTCTCAAAACGATGGATCTCCTCCAGATGGATCTGTCCATTAACCATATGGCAAAGAATATGACGGCCGCTGGATGCGCCGATATCAACTGCTAAATAGTAATTACTCATGGCAAAAGCCTCCTGTGTCTTTTTATTCATTATCTAATATACCTTAAATTTTTAAGAAGTGGAAGTCTCCGATTTGCACAAAAAACAGTACTAATTTGCAAAGGTATGCCGAATTTTTATTTCAGCTGTCAAAATACTCTCACAATGGGAAGATTTTTCACAGAAAACTGTACGGTTGACTTCAAAGAACATATTGAGTATCATGGGTATATTGAACAACAGGAGGTTTTATTATGCGTGGTAATTCTATGAACCGTATTTTCTTTTATATCCTGGCCGGTGTGTATCTCATCTATCTGGCTTACCAGCTTCTTGGAGGATATCAAAGCGGAGACAGCCATAATATCGTTTTTCTTCTGGCTGCCCTCTTCTTTTGCATTGCCGGAGGAATCATTGTTATCTACAGTATCCGTCTGCTGATCCAGGAACGCCGGAAAAAGGCGGAGAACGCCTCACAGGAGGATTCTGAGGCTATAGGGAATGAAGCTACCCTTACTGAGGATGAGGCCGTCACAGCCGTCTCAGAGGCTTCTGAGGACACCGCTGCCGAAACAGAGGATGCACCTGCCGCTGTTTCTGATGCTGATGCCGATACAGAAGAGTCCAAGGGCATCTAAACGTTTCAATGTTCTTTCGGCAAAACATTGTTTTTATGTAAAAAATACGTTAAAATAACAGAGATTTAAATCCCAAGTGGATGGCCGCACAGGCGGCCGGAAAGGAAGCTTATTATGTTAAAAGGAATACCGAATATTTTAACTCCGGAACTGCTGAAGGTACTTGCTGAGATGGGTCACACCGATGAACTGACCATTGGTGATGGCAACTTCCCGGGACACAGCTTTGGCAAACAGGTAATTCGCCTGGATGGTCATGGCGTACCGGAGATCCTGGATGCTATTCTTCAGGTTATGCCCCTGGATACTTACCCGAATTCTGAGGGTGTTATGGTTCCTCCCTGCACACTGATGGCTGTTGAGCCCGGGGATGATGCCAAGACTCCTATCTGGGATACATACAAGGATATCGTTAAGAAATACGATGATCGTGGAGATGCCTGCTTTGAGGAGATCAATAAATGGGATTTCTATGATAAGACAAGAGCTAACTCCCGTGTGGTTATCATGACCAGCGAGACAGCTATCTATGCTAACATCATTCTTCGCAAGGGTGTTGTTATCAACAAATAATTTGCCAGTTTCTTATAGAGGTTACTGTTCACTCTGACAGACAGTAACCTCTATTTTTTTATCTGCTCTCCTCTTTGGAGCGTAAAAAAGGCCACAGCGAAATCGCTGCGGCCTTTCTTGAAGGTATGTTTATTATTTCTTGTAGAAGGGACCAAAGTTAGCACAAGCTCTGTAGTCTGCGCCCTCTTTGTCCATACCGAATGCATTCCATGCAGCCGGACGGAAGATATCTTCTGTGGGTACATTGTGCATGCAAACCGGGATTCTCAGCATGGAGCACATGGTGATCAGATCAGCACCGATGTGACCATAGGAGATAGCACCGTGGTTAGCACCCCAGTTGTTCATTACACTGTAAGCATTCTCGAAGGGGCTGCCTACAACGCCATCTGTACGAGGTGTGAACCATGTGCAGGGCCATGTGTAGTCTGTACGTTTCCACAGAGTATCGGATACCTGCTCCGGAAGAGCAACTGTCCAACCTTCAACGATCTGCAGAACCGGTCCAAGACCATGGATCAGGTTCAGACGGATCATAGTTGCCGGCATCTCAGCCTTTGTCTCAAATCTGGAGGAGAATCCGCCGCCACGGAAGTAGCCGTTATCGGCTGCACACCACTCGGTAGCATCCATGATAGCTTTCTGATCTTCTTCTGTAACGTTGTACCACTCTTTCATTACAGCATTGCCGTTCTCGTCCTTGCAAACGCCGCTGGCATCCAGACAGCAAGCACCGGAGTTGATCAGGTGGATAATACCATCAGCGTCTGCTGCATGGCCTTCCAGCTTGTAGTTGGTAACTCTCTCTACGGATTTACCGTTCCAGCATGTACGAACATCTGCGAACATCTGAGCTCTGTTGGTCAGCAGCTTCATGAACAGCATACCCAGACCATTCAGGGCATCATTCTCTGTAGCCAGTACGAAGGGCTCTCTTGCTCCGTTCCAGTCGAAGGAAGTATTCAGAATAGCCTCCGGGAAGTCACAGTTGGGCTTCCAGTCTGTCCACTGTCTCTGACCCTGGAAACCACCGCAGATAGCGTTGTGTCCAACGGATTCCTCTTCGCAGCCTTCCGGCAGGTTCGGGTTACCCTGATACAGATCTTCGATGATGACAGCCATCTTTGCGATGAACTCCCATGTCTCTTTCTTCTTCTCATCAGAAGCTTTTACGAAGTCCGGATTCTTATCAAGTCCTTCTTTGCAGTATGTCTTAATCCAGGTCAGAGCTTTCTGATACTCATCTTCATTGTAAATGTGCTCATCCATACGACGAAGGATCTCAACCTCATCTACGGACTCAACACGCATACCAAGATAGGACTCGATGAATCCCTGATCCATGATAGATCCGCCGATACCCATGGTAACGGAACCGATCTGCAGATAGGATTTTCCTCTCATGGTAGCTGTAGCAACGGCTGCACGTCCGAAACGAAGCAGCTTAGCCTGTACATCTTCCGGAATTCTCATATCGTCTGCTTCACAAACATCCTGTCCATAGATACCGAAAGCCGGCAGACCTTTCTGTGCATGTGTAGCCAGTACGGAAGCCAGGTAAACAGCACCCGGTCTCTCTGTAGCGTTCATACCCCAAACAGCTTTGATTGTGTTGCGGTCCATATCCATTGTCTCGGAACCGTAGCACCAGCAGGGAGTAACTGTAAGAGTGATGGCAACACCCTCTTTTTCGAATTTAGCCTGGCATGCAGCTGCCTCAGCTACACGACCGATTGTTGTATCAGCGATAACAACTTTTACCGGCTCACCGTTGGAATATTTCAGATTCTCCTCGAATAATTTCTTAGCAGCAAGGGCCATACCCATTGTCTGATCTTCCAGAGATTCACGTACTTTTAACGCACCTCTACGGCCATCGATGGTAGGACGAATACCGATTACAGGATACTCACCGACATATCTGTTCTTTGCCATGATACATACCTCCATTTTCTTTTTTTGATAATGTTTCCGCCAATATTTCGGAAATTTTTACAGCTGTATAGCTTAATTTTCGAAATGTTCTTAGGCGTATATTGTAAATATAGCATTGATTCTTTTGAATATCTTGTGTTATACTGGCCGAAAGTATAATTATTTTCACTTTTTACGAAAATGCATATGAAAAATTAAGAGGTGATTTTGTGCAATATTCCCACTTTAACGAAGCTAAGCAGCGGGGAACCTATGATTTTCCCTTTGAGTTCTACCATGTGGACCAAAACCATCCCCAATATGTCATGTCCTACCACTGGCATATGGAGTATGAAATTATTCGCATTCTGGAGGGTGAATTCAGGGCTGCCCTGGATGAAAAGGAATTTACCGCCCGAAAAGGGGATCTTATCTTTATCAACAGCAGTATCCTCCACTCCGGCGTTCCTGATAATTGCGTCTACGAATGTATCGTTTTTGATATGAATGCTTTTCTCAAGCATAATTCTGCCTGCAAGCCCTTTATCCAGAAGGTCATCGATCACCGGGCGCTGATCTTTCACCATTTTACCGCAAAGGAAACGGGGATCTGCGATACGGCCCGGGTCATCTTTGACGCCTTCCGGGAAAAGCCTGCAGGCTATGAATTGACGGTATTCGGTGGCTTTTACCTCTTTCTGGGACAGGTTTTTGCTTCCCATCTGTACTATGAGGAAGCCCCTCAGTCCCTGAGAGATCATAAAAAAATTCACCAGTTAAAAAATGTGCTGGAATATATCGACGCCAATTACCAGGGAAGCATTACCCTGGAGCAGCTGTCCAATTCCGCTCATATGTCTCCCAAGTATTTCTGTCGGTTTTTCCAGGAAATGACCCATCGCACTCCCATGGATTATCTGAACTACCAGCGCATCGAGCACGCTGCCTTTCTTCTCTCCACTACCCATGAGAATGTGACGGATATCGCCTACGCCTGTGGTTTTAACGATCTCAGCTATTTCATCAAAACCTTTAAGCGTTACAAGAATGTGACCCCGGGACAGTATACCAGGCAATAA
>CAZUBP010000023.1:0-12456 GCA_964618605.1 uncultured Lachnospiraceae bacterium
CAATCGCATCCTTCATTTTTTCTATTTTCAGGGAAGGAAATACAGGGGGAAAATATACCTGCAGTACACTTTTCTTTTTCCCCCTGTCATGCTATAGTAGGCATATATGCTTTTTAAGGAGGTTTTCGCATTGAAAGAACAGGATCTTTTTGTCCAAAAGCTTTCGGGTATTGATACATTCGCTGCCGAAAAGGACGGCGTGCTTACAGAAACAGAAATTCGCAACTATTTTGACGGCATCACTCTCACAGAGGAACAATGGGAGCTTGTCTATACTTACCTGCAGTCCCGGAAGATCCATATTGCCGGGCGCAAGCAGAATCCTCAGATCCTTCTTCGTCCTGAAGATCTCGGTTCCGCTCCGGAGGACACCCTGTACGATGATGACGAGGTGCTTTCCCTGTACCTGGAGGAGGTAAAGCAGGTGCCTCCCGCCGCCTTTGATGAAGAAAATCAGCTGTACGACCGTGTCATTGCCGGTGACAGTGCAGCCGTGAAGCGATTAAGCGAGCTGTATCTGTATACGGTTATCGCCATTGCCAAGGAATATGCTAAGGGCACTCTCCCCGTGGGGGATCTGATCCAGGAAGGAAATCTGGGACTGCTCACCGGCATTTCCATGCTGGCAGAAAAGCCCGCCGATGTCTCTGAGGGGGATTATCTGGTAGGTTCTATCCGGGAAGCCATTGAGCTCTATATCCTGGATCAGGGTGATCAGAGCGCTATCGGTAAAAAAGCCGTGGAAAAGGCGGAAAAGCTGAGGAAATCCATTGAGGAGCTGGAGGAAGAGCTGGAACACAAGATCAGCAAAGCTGAGCTTTCCGCTTTCCTGAATATGCCTATGGAAGAGATTGAAGAAGTGATCCGGTTGTCCGGAGATGATTTGGGGCTGTCCTGAGGACAGCCCTTTTTTATTGGTTATTCTGCAATTTGTACTGGCGACAGCATGTTTACACCAGCTCGGCGATGCGGGTAACGCCTACGTAAATATCCTGGATGCGGTACCAGGTGGCGTAATCCACTATTCCCGTTACCGGCAGACCGAATATCTTCTGAAACGTCCGCACGGCATTCTGGGTCTTTTCCCCGTAAACACCGTCCACTGTAACCTTGGGAATGGCAGGATACCCGGATGCGATACCATTTATCTGCTCCTGCAGCTGACGTACCTTCTGGCCGGAGCTGCCGATGGTCAGATTGCTGCCGGGCCAGGAGGCCGGAATGCCCTCTATGGCCTCTGCCGTATTGATGTACAGGGTATCGCCGTAATAATACCGCAGGATCTGGGAGGTACTGTAGCCCTGATCCGCCAGATATTTGCTTCCCCACTGGCTCATCCAGTTGGGACAGGTCACTCTCTCACCGTCGCAGTATTGAGTGAGAATAGGCTGCTTGACATTTGGCCGGGAAAGATAACTGCCGTACTGTTCATCCACGATCCGACAGACATTTTCAAAATAATTTCGACCGTTGATCCATTTATGATCGTAGGCCGTGGATGAGGTAATGGTAAAATCGTACCCCTTGTTCCGGTACCATTCCGTATATACCCGATTCAGGGTAAAGGACATGATAGCCAGCACATTGGCCCGTATGGCTGCCTCCGGCCAGGTGGAGTATATCTCGCTGCAGGCTACATTTTTCACGTAATCCTGATAGCGAACGTAATAATCCGGTGCCGTACTGTCCGAGGGAGCCCCGTCATGAACCACCACATACTCCGGCACCACTACCCGGCTGAGTACGATCTCTCCCGTTTCCTTCAAAGGCTTTATCTCCTCCTCGGGAATCTTCTCCGGGTACTCACCGTACAGGGTATGGGCACCGATAACGTAGCGCACATAATCCTCGTCTCCCGTTACCGGAACCATGGAAACGGGCTGCACAGAGATCTCCCCCGGCAAAAGCTCACTGCCGCTGACATCCACAGATTCATACCCCGGCGCCGTCACATGGATCGTGTACTCTGCATAGGGCTGCTCCTCCTGAGGTGTCATACTGTAGGCCAGGGACGGAGCCGCCAGCTCCACCGTTTCTGTCAGGCCGGATTCATCCGTAACCAGCTCCTTCAGCAGACTGTCAGGCGCTCCTGTGTAGGATATCTCTACTTTTGCCCCGGATATAGGTCGATTGTCGATTTTTGAGGTGGCCTGCACATACAATTCCCCCTGGGAAGCAGTTTCTGCCTGCATGGCTTTCCAGAAATCCATCCTGCTTTACCATCTCCGGCTACTTTTCTTCCTCCTATTTTATGTCAGAGGCCTTCTGTATGTGTCATTTTAAAATAATTTTATCACGTCGTGAACGCTGACATAGAGGATCAACAGCATCAGCAGTGCAAATCCGGCGAAATGGATACGCCCCTCCAGATCACGGTTCACCGGCTTTCTCCGGATAGCCTCGATGATCAGAAAGATCAGTCTGCCGCCGTCCAGTGCCGGTATGGGCAACAGGTTCATAACACCCAGGTTTGCCGACAATAGTACCATCATATTCAGCATAGTGACCACCGTAGCCACCAGACCGTAGGGCTTGCTTTCCTCGTAGGAGGTGTCGATGGTGGTAACGATGCCCACCGGCCCGGAAAGCTCGTTGACGGATACCTTTCCGGTAACCAGCATTTTCAGGCTGAGTATCGTGGTTTTTATCCAATATTTCATTTCCGCATAGCCGTAGCGGATCATCTCTCCGAAGTTGGCCTTGGCATAGGTCTGATTATAGGTAAATTGCTGCTGCACGTAGGTGGTCACCGCCGGGGTCACCTCCACGGTTTTCACCTTGTTTCCCCGAATATAGGAAATCCTCAGGGCCGTGCCGTCCAGGGGATGGGCGTCCATGTAGGTTTCCAGCTCTTCTCCGGAATTGATAACCGTGCCGTCGATCTCGCAGATCACATCTCCCGCCTGTATACCGGCCTCATACATGGCTCCCTCCAGAGTAACGGAGCCCACCTGAGCTTCCTCCTCTGTATTATAATAGGTAAAGCCCAGCATATATCGTTCCTGGCTTTCCGGAGTATAGGAGATCGTATGCTTCTCCCCGTCTCTCAGATACCCCAGGGTAATCTTCTCGCTGTCCAGTCCTTCCATCACCAGATAGGTGTACAGATCCTCAGTAAGGGATATCTTGTAGCCATTAATGGAAATGATCTGATCTCCCACCTGCAATCCCGCTTCCTCCGGTGCGGAACCGGATTCCACCGAGCTTACATAGGGCAGACTGTAGCCGGTCATTCCCACCAGAACCACAGAAATGACAAAGGCCAGGAAAAAATTGAAGATCGGTCCCGCTGCCACGGTAGCAATACGTCCCATTACCGGCGCATTGTTAAAGGAACCGGGCTTTTCGTTTTCCTCGTCCTCACCCTCCATCATACAGGAGCCCCCTAAGGGAAGCAGCTTCAGGCTGTAAACGGTTCCCCCCTTTTCCACGCTGAACAGGCGGGGACCCATACCCAGAGAAAACTCCAGCACCGTGATATGGCTTAGCTTTGCAAATAGAAAATGTCCAAATTCATGAAACAATACCAGAATGCTGAAAATGATCAGCGCTAAAATAATACTCAAACTTTATGTGCCTCCTGTTTAGTGTTTGGCAATCCAGCGATCCACAAAAGCCCAGGCTTCCTGTTCCGCAGCCAGGATCTGTTCCAGATCGGGATGGGGGATCACGCTGTGGGCTGCCATAGCCTCCTCAATCAGGGTGTAAATATCCAAAAAGCGGATCTTTTCCTCCAGAAAAGCCGCCACAGCTCTTTCATTGGCCGCATTAAATATCGTAGGCATGGAACCGCCCTTTCGGGAAGCCTCCATAGCCAGGGGTAATCCCTTAAAGGTCTCCATATCCGGCACCTCAAAGGCGATCTGGGTCAGCTGCTTGAAATCCAGCCGTTCTCCCGGCAGATACCGTCTCTGGGGATAATACAGAGCGTACTGAATAGGCAGCTTCATATCCGGTGTACCCAACTGGGCCATCACGGCGCCATCCACAAATTCTACCATGGAATGGATAATGCTCTTGGGCTGCACCACTACGTCGATGCGGTCGAGATCCACCCCAAAAAGCCATTTAGCCTCCATAACCTCCAGGCCCTTGTTTACCAGTGTGGCGGAATCTATGGTGATCTTCCGGCCCATAGCCCAGTTAGGATGCTTCAGGGCATCCTGCACTGTCACCTTCTCCAGATCCTCTGTCTTTTTCCCCCGGAAGGGGCCTCCGGAAGCAGTGATCAACAGACGGCTGATCTCTGCAGGATTTTCTCCGTGAAGCGCCTGAAAAACTGCGCTGTGTTCACTGTCCACCGGCAGGATCTGTACCCCATGCTCTTTTGCCAGGGGCATGATGAGATGACCGGCTGTCACCAGTGTCTCCTTATTGGCCAGGGCAATGTCCTTTCCGGCGGTAATGGCTGCAATCGTAGGACGAATACCGATCATACCCACGATGGCAGTCACCAGGATCTCACTTTCCTCCATACGGGCCAGCTGCAGAAGGCCTTCCATACCGAAGGAAATCTCCAGGGTAAGATCCTGTACTCTCGTCTTCAGCTCCTGTGCCAGTTCCTCCGTTCCCATAACGGCCAGCTTCGGGTGAAATTCCCGGATCTGCTTTTCCATCAGGTTCACGTTGCTGCCTGCACTGAGGCCCACAACCTCTATATCTTTGTTCTCACGCACTACCTCCAGGGTCTGGGTACCGATGGAGCCTGTAGAACCCATAATCGCTATTTTTTTCATAATAGTATATCCTTTTCTTATTTTGCACAAACAGGATAGCCTCAAAATAAGACTATCCTGTGTCCGGTTTCTTAAAATTTTATCAAATCAGTGTCACACACAAGAAATAAATAACAGGTGCCGTAAAGATCACACTGTCAAACCGGTCCAGAATGCCGCCGTGTCCCGGGATCAGTGTACCGTAATCCTTGATCCCCTGGTTTCTCTTGATGGCGGATGCCGCCAGATCTCCCACCATGGAGATCAGTGCACCTGCTCCGCAGATCACACCATAGATCAGAACTTCTCCGCCGGTGGCCGCTCCGTAGATACACCCCAGCAAAATCGCACCTACAACGCCGCCGACAGCACCCTCGATGGATTTCTTCGGGCTCAAAACCGGCGCCATCTTATGCTTTCCGATGAGCATACCTACGCAGTAAGCACAGGTGTCGCAGCCCCAGGAGGATAAAAAGATCAGCCATACATGCCATACGCCTCCCTCCAGACACCGTGTCTGATAGATAAAGGAAAGCATCACCCCTACATACAGGATGCCGAACATGGCCGCCATGATCTGCTCCGCATGATATTTGGGATAGGAAAACACATAAACAAACATCAGCAGCACCAGAGAGGCGATCACCTCCATCAGCTGGTATTCCGGTGCAAACAGCAGGCACAGATAATAGCCTACAGCACCTATATACCCTGCGATTTCCAACAGTGTAAAGGTATCCTCCCGCACCTTCATTACCCTGTACAGCTCCTGCATACCTATCAGGGACACTGCCAGCAGTGTCATGTACAGCACGATCCCTCCGGTACAGATGGTCAGAAGCGCCACCAGAACCAGTACGATTCCGCTGATCAGTCTTGTCTTAAACATCGTTATTTCACCCCGCCATATCTTCTGTCTCTTTTATTATACTGCCGAATGGCATCCATCAATTCCGGTTTATGGAAATCCGGCCAGGCCACATCGGTAAATACAAACTCTGTATAAGCCAGCTGCCACAAAAGATAATTGGACAACCGCTGCTCTCCGCTGGTGCGGATCAACAGATCCGGGTCGGGAATTCCCGCTGTATCCAGGTAGGAAGCTATGGTATCCTCAGTGATCTCTCCTGTAAGCTTTCCTTCCCGCACATCCTGGGCAATATGATTTACCGCTCTGGTGATCTCATCCCGGCTGCCGTAATTTAAGGCGATCTGGAAGAAATGCTCATCATATTTTGCGGAATAAGCTTCGATCTCCCGGATACTATCCTGAATATCCTGATCGAAGGCAGAGGGATCACCGATCACCGTTACCCGCATATGGTTTTTGTCCGCCATTTTCTTGCATTTCTTCAGATACTGGCGAAACAGCCGCATCAGTCCGTCGATCTCTTCCTTGGACCGTTTCCAGTTTTCCGTGGAAAAGGCATATACGGTAAGGTATTTGATACCCACCTCAATAGCAACATCACTGATCTTTTCCAGATTATCACAGCCCTTTACATGACCATAGGAACGGGGCATACCCTTCTGCTTGGCCCAGCGGCCGTTTCCATCCAGAATAATGGCCACATGCTGGGGAATTTTCAGGTCTTTGTCATCTGTCATGGTATGTATGTCCTCCTATCTAAATTCCGGCAGACAAAACTGTCTGCCGGACATACATTATTATACAGTCAGGATCTCTTTGGATTTGCCTTCTACCAGCTTATCCACTTCCTTGATATATTTGTCGGTTACCTTCTGTACCTCATCCTGCATATCCTGGATCTCGTCCTCGGATACATCATCGCTCTTGCCCAGCTTTTTCAGCATATCGTTGGCGTCACGGCGAATGTTGCGGATGGCTACCTTGGCAGCCTCACCTTTCTTACGGATATCCTTTACCAGCTCCTTACGACGCTCCTCGGTAAGCTCCGGGAATACCAGACGAATGGATTTACCGTCGTTGGTGGGATTGATACCCAGATCAGAACAGAGAATAGCTTTCTCGATCGTCTTGATCATCTTGTTCTCCCAGGGCTGGATCTGGATGATTCTCGGCTCCGGAACAGATACGTTAGCTACCTGCTGGATGGGAGACGGTGTGCCATAATAATCCACCGTCAGTCTGTCCAGTACATGCGGATTGGCACGTCCTGCACGGATGGCGCCGAACTCAGATTCCAGATTGGCAATCGTCTTTCCCATTTTTGTTTCGTAAACCTGAATTTTCTCGTTCATTACATCGTCCTCCTTTTTTGGCTCTGTCAGTCCACAGTTCCTTTATTCAACGGTCACTCTCGTACCGTTAATTTCACCTTTTGCAGCTCGCACAATACTGTTTTCCTCGTTTAACAGGAACACCAGCATAGGCATCTTGTTTTCCATACACATAATAGAAGCGGACAGATCCATAGCGGCCAGTCTCTGGTCGATCACGTCCTGAATGGAGATCTCTTCATATTTCTTTGCCTGGGGATTCTTCTTGGGATCGCTGTCATAGATACCGTCGATGGCTTTAGCCAGCAGAATGGTCTCTGCCTCGATCTCGATCGCCCGCAGCACGGTGGCCGTATCGGTAGAGAAATAGGGATGTCCGGTACCACCGGCAAAGAATACCACCTTTTTCTCCTCAAGGGCAGCTACAGCCGCATCCTTGGAAAACAGGGTAGTAAAAGCGCCGCAGACAAAGGGAGTCATAACCTCTGTCTGTAAACCTACGGACCGGAAGATCTCGGATACATAGATACAGTTCATAACCGTTGCCAGCATACCGATCTGATCTGCCTTGGGGCGATCAATGGTCTCGCTGGTACGACCGCGCCAGAAATTACCGCCGCCGATAACAATACCAACCTCTATGCCATCCTCCACCAGCTGTTTTACCTGTTTGGCTACAACGGTTACGGTAGGCTCGTCAAATCCGGTATGTTTCTCACCGGCCAGTGCTTCTCCGCTTAATTTCAACAATACTCTCTTCATAGGTTCCTCCCTGCTTATAATTTGCAAAGTACAAATATATTGTAAATGGCACGAACTGCCGTCTCAAAATCACGATTTTCCACACCGATGATGATATTCAGCTCGCTGGAGCCCTGATCGATCATCTTAACATTTACATGGGCATGGGCCAGAGCTGAGAAAATACGTCCGGCTGTACCTCTGGCAGACTTCATACCCCGTCCAACAACGGCGATAAGCGCCAGATCTGCTTCCAGAGAAATATGATCCGGATGCACGGCCTTCTGAATACCGGTGAGCACCTTCTGCTCATGCTCGGCAAACTCGGACTCATGGATCAGGATAGTCATGGTATCGATACCGGAGGGCATATGCTCGAAGGACATACCGTTCTCCTCAAATACCTGCAGTACCTTACGGCCGAAACCGATCTCTGCATTCATCATATCCTTTTCAATGGTCACAGAGGCAAAGCCCTTCTTACCGGCAATACCGGTGATAATGTACTCGGACTTGCTGCAGGTATCTCCTACGATCATGGTACCCTTGGCTTCCGGACAGTTGGTGTTGCGGATATTGATGGGAATTCCCTCGGATCTAACCGGGAAGATCGCATCCTCATGGAGTACGGAAGCACCCATGTAGGACAGCTCACGCAATTCTCTGTAGGTGATCACATCAATGGGCACCGGATTATCCACGATACGGGGATCTGTCACCAGACAACCGGATACATCGGTCCAGTTCTCGTACAGATCAGCCTTCACCGCACGGGCTACCAGGGAACCGGTAATATCGGAACCGCCCCGGGAGAAGGTACGCACAACGCCTGACGCATCTGCACCGTAAAATCCGGGAATAACTGCATACTCCTGCTGCTCCAGAGCCTCTGCCAGAAGCTTATTTGTTGTCTCGTTATCCAGGGAACCGTCCTCATTAAAACGGATCACCTTTGCCGCATCTATAAAGGCAAAGCCCAGATAAGCGGCCATAACCATACCGTTTAAGAATTCTCCTCGGGAAGCGGCATACTGGGTGCCGGCCTTTTCCTTGAAATCCTTCTCAATAACAGCAAAGGCATCATCCAGAGACAGACTCAGCTGTAAACCGTCAATGATCTCCTGATATCTCTCCTTGATCAGGGACAGCTCCTCTGAGAAATCCTCTCCCTGCTCTGCCTTGCCGTAGCAATCATATAACATATCCGTTACTTTCGTATCGGAACTAAATCGTTTTCCCGGTGCGGAGGGCACAACATATCGTCTGCTTTTTTCAGCTCTGATGATCTCTCCCACCTTCTCAAACTGGCTGGCGCTGGCTAAAGAGCTGCCGCCAAACTTAACAACTTTTTTCATACATATCCTCCTCAGGCGCTGGTCGCACCCGTTTCTCTTATAAAGGAACACAGCAACAAAAAGCAGCCTGCTTCCATTCAGAACTCCCAGGTATGGAACGCAAAATTCCACGCCTCAAAATCCTATAAATTTTATCATCTTACTTCACGCTTGTAAAGTTCCGAGCATAAAGTTCTAATGGAAAAAGGCTGTTTTATGTAGAATATGTTGTTAGAATAAATGTTGTGGTGTTTCCGGGCATCGCAGATTCTGCTTAATACCGGAAAGGATGGTCCGATAATTCTGATGTGTCACCAGAGCAATCTCGCTGAACAAAACCTTCTGCGCAGTCAGCAAAGCTGCCTTATCCCGGCTTCCTAAAGGCTTCTCCATATCCTTCTTCATCAGCATCTTAGTCATACATGCCATTTCTTTGGGATTGCCCACACGCATGATGTTGGACATCCACTCCTGTCTGGCACTGATATCGCTGATCCAGCTGGTATCCGAATCGATCAGATACGTATACAGATCACGTACCTCATCCAGGGATAACACCTCACGGATCCTTGCACCTCTTTCAGGGTCTACCTTTACCGGAACATACACTGTTGTCTTTCCCTCTGGCCATGAACACAGCTGATAATATCTGACTCTTTCCTTACCCTTGGGCATTTCAACAATCGCTTTTACTTCACACACGCCCTCCATGGAATGCACCACATAGTCGCCTGCCTTGATCATTTGTATCTCCTTGCTCCAAATAAACTGTTAATTTGTTCCTTTCCTCAATAAAATATAGTTTCCGGCCACCACCATAGTTAAATTATAACTTAAACTTTTTATACTGTCAATTTTGTTTCTTCTTCTTCAGATATACATTTTTTTCTGAAAATTTTTTCACGAAAACGATTGCTTTAAGCAAAATGCCATAAATAGTCCGGGAATAAGGGCGAGGGCAGACATTTTTCTGTCATAGCTCTTTAATATGTACTCCGGATGATGGGCACAGAGGGACAGGGCAATATGTCGGCTGGCTGCATCAAACCGTCTGTAAAAGGACTGGTGGCGATACCGGAGCTTGTGATTGTACAGCATAGCATATCCCATGGGGTTTCTCCTCTCCTGCCGCTTCTCGTAGGCCGTCCGGCTCCCCCACAGATATTCTCCCCGGCACACCGGTTCCCGGTACCACCGCATCTTATAGCCCTCCATGGCTATCTCATCCAGGGTGATCTGCAGGGGCGTATCCTCCTCGCCCTGGCACTGCACCAGCGGGTACCGCCGGAGAATACTGGTTTTAAAGAGCTCACACTGCTGGTTGTCCAGGCCATACCTGTGCCGTTCCAGATACCCGGCATCCACGTAGCCTTTGATGCCGATGTGGGGTTCGGTTTCCTGGAGCGGGGTACCGTCCAGATAACATTTCCCTCCGCTGGCTCCGATCAGCATTTCCTCCTTTTCTATCCCCGGGATCCACCTGAGAAAGCAATCCACTGCCTCCTCCATAAGGATCTCCTCCGGGTCTACCAGGCAGAAATAGTCTCCCACTGCCAGATCAATGGCTCTTTGCAGGGCACCTGTCCGGGTATATTCCTCACAGGGGATACACCGTATGGGAAAAGGACTGTCTCCGGCCATCCACTGCCGTACCAGAAGGCCCGTACGGGCACCGCCCTCCGTATCCATAATCAGCCATTCAAAGCGCTGGCGGGTCTGCCTGCGCAGAGAATCATAAACATGGGGCAGCATATACCCTCGATTACAGGAAATCGTACAGATCGTGATCACAGTTTTCTTTTCCATGGTTGCTCCTTTCCCAACGAAGTAAAAAGCCTGACAGCTTGTCCGTCAGGCTTACTACTATCTATGCGGGAGAACCCGGTTTTATGACTAAAAAGCAACGCAAAAACAGACCCTATTCGGGTCTGTTTCAGGATTTGAATATGCGTTTTTTACTGAAAATATAATTCAGGGTGATCACAATGATATTTGAGCCTATCTTAACCGATAATTCCCAGAGATGATCGGGAACCCCCACAAAGGGCGAACCGGTAATTTCCACCAGTGTCACCACAATGATCTCGTCCAGCACCCCCGTCATCAGCCGATAAAAGGCAAAGACTGCAAATTCCCGGAGGATATTGGTATCGGTACTGTGAAATACCCAGATTCTGTTGGTTACGTAAGCTACCAGCACACTGGCAAGCCAGGCAGCAGCATTAGCCGCTCCCGTGGAAACCTCCAGGTGGCGCAGCCCCATAAAGGTGCCGATGTTGGCTGCCACCGTCAGGACTCCGAAAAGTGCATACAGGATGAATTCCTTCAGTGCCGGATATTTACGTAATTTATCTTTCGTCCATGAAACCATACATTCCGTCCTTACGGTTTATTTAACTAGCATCTGCGTCAGAAGTATACTGTATCTCCTGCGTTTTTTCAAGCTTTTTTCACTAACGGACAGGTTTCCGGGCTGATTTCCGGGGATTTCAGCCCTCATTTGCCATGTTTTTCACATGCTGCAGACCCTTTACCACCGGGGGCAGAGATACCAGGATCACCGTGGCGATCAGCTCCGGCAGGATGTAGGTAGCATTGTATCCCAGGGTGTATACCAGGGGATTCATGCCTTCCGGTGCGTATTCCGCAAAGAAAATGTATCCGGAGAGCACGTGGCAGATATAACGGCCTAACATACCCACGATCACACCTACAAGCAGACCCTGTTTTTTCTTATAAAAATAGCCGGACAGACCCAGGGCACCAAAGGCCAGAGGGTAATCCAGAAGCACCTGCAGGGGTGCATAGATATAGGGTCCGAGGATCAGCTGCAGGATACCGTAGGCCACGCCGGTCATAATGCCCAGCTTCGGGCCGTAAAGGTAGCCGATAAAGCAGATAAAGAACATGGAAAACAGGGTGATGGAACCGCCCATGGGCAGGCTGGCAAACTTGATCATGCTGGTAACCACTGCCATAGCCATAGCTACCGCACAGAAGGTCAGCTGCTTTGCACTCATACGTTTGCTGTTCTTTTTGCCGATCAGTACCGGCACGCACAGTGCCAGAAGCATCAGCACCACCAGAACAGCGTAGCCTGCGCCTGTAAGGTAATACTCATAGGCCTCCGCATCATAAGTAAGAAATAATGACATAAAAAAACCTCCTCCGGCAAAAAACTTTTGCGCTGAAAGAGATTCCATAACAAGCTTCCCTACGCCGGCATGATCCGGATCAGGTAATAAGGGTCAATCAAACGATTTCTCAGCCAAAGTGGCTCCCCCAGCGTTTTTGCCTTATGTAATTGTAATTTTGCCGACGTTCATCGACAAACCTTACTATAACAAAGGTTTCTCTGCTTGTCAATACAGCGCAGCTGAATCGTTTTCGTTCCTGAAAGCAGAGATTTCCCGGGGCTTTGCCGGATTAGGATTCGACAACGGCCGGGAATTGTGCTATCTTAG
>CAZUBP010000024.1:0-12428 GCA_964618605.1 uncultured Lachnospiraceae bacterium
AAGCAAAAATAAACAGGAGGTTATCATATGTTTCGCTATTTGCCGATACGTAGAATCAATGCCCGGGAGATCCTGGATTCCCGGGGGAATCCCACCCTGGAGGTGGAAGTGACAGTAGGGGAAGGTATCATTGGCATGGACGGTTACACCGGTCGTGCTATGGTGCCTTCCGGTGCGTCTACCGGAAGTTACGAGGCTGTAGAGCTGAGAGATAAGGATAAAAGGTACGGGGGCAAGGGAGTGACAAAGGCAGCAGAGCATGTCACCTCACAGCTGGCAGAGGTGCTGGTGGGAGAAAATGCCCTGAACCAGGAATATATCGATCACCTTTTACAGGAGACAGACGGCACAGAGAACAAACAGCATCTGGGGGCCAATGCCATTCTGGGAACCTCTCTGGCGGTGGCCAGGGCAGCAGCAAAAGCCCTTCGTATGCCCCTGTACCGTTATCTGGGAGGCTGCTACACACCCCACATGCCGGTGCCCATGATGAACTTGATTAATGGGGGTGCCCACACGGACACAGGACTGGATTTTCAGGAATTTATGGTCATTCCCGGAAAGGCGGACAGCTTCAGCGAGGCCCTTCGCATGGGTGTGGAGATATACCACAGCCTGAAGGAGCTGCTGAAGGAAAGAGGCTACGCCACGGCAGTGGGAGATGAAGGGGGCTTTGCCCCGGAGCTTAAAAGTGCAGAGGAAGCCTTTGCCCTTCTGGAGGAGGCTGTAGAGCGATGCGGATACCGCTGTGGGGAGGAAGTGTTCTTTGCCCTGGATGCAGCCGCCAGTGAGCTATACGACAGAAAACGGCAGGCCTATGTCTTTGCCGGAGAGGGCCGGGAAAAGGGCCAGCCTATCCTGCGCACAACGGAGGAAATGATAGGATACTACGAAGATCTGGCCGGAAAATTCCCGCTGATCTCCATTGAGGATGGGCTGCGGGAGGATGACTGGGAGGGCTGGCAGAGCCTGACCAACAGGCTGGGGCATAAGATCCAGCTGGTGGGAGATGATCTCTTTGTCACCAACCCTGCCCGGGTGAAGGGGGGACTGCGGCTTCAGGTAGCCAATGCCGTGCTCATTAAGCCCAACCAGATCGGTACCCTCACGGAAGCTATGGAGACGATCCGTATGGCGCAAAAGGGAGGATACAAGGCGATCCTGTCCCACCGCTCAGGGGAGACAGAGGATACCTTTATAGCGGATCTTGCGGTGGCCTGTGGGGCAGGCCAGATCAAGACAGGTGCTCCCTGCCGTACGGAACGCACGGCAAAATATAATCAGCTGCTGCGCATAGAGGAATATATGGGATGCGTATCCTCCTATGATTGTCCCTTCTGTCCGCAAAAGCTGGAGTGATCTTTTTGCCTGGGAAAAGTTGCAGAAAGTGAAGGAAAAGTGCTTGAAAATGCCCAAAGTCTATGCTATGATATTCTAAGTTTGTATAGGAGGTATATGCTTTGAGTGTTTTAAAGATTATCATTACCATCATTTACGTTATAGATTGTATTGCGCTTACAGTTGTTGTGCTGATGCAGGAAGGTAAGCAGAAGGGCCTGGGCGTTATCGGCGGCGGTAATACCACAGATACCTACTGGGGACAGAACAAGATGCGTTCCAAGGAAGGTGTTCTGATCAAGGCAACCAGAGCCATGGCCATCCTTTTCCTTGTCTTATCTGTAGTATTAAACATCAATTTTTAATCACACAGGCACTCTTGACGATCAAGAGTGCCTTTTTTATCACAGGAGTTAAAAGGTGAATCCAAAACAGTTAAAAAAACGAAAAAAAGCTATATATGATGTGATCTGTTCCAAGGCCTACACCCCCATGCGGGGTAAGGAGATCGCCATCCTTCTGGATATTCCCAGAGAGAAGCGTAAGGATCTTCAGGATGTGCTGGACAGCCTTCTGCAGGAGAACAGGATCACTATGGATAATCGGGGCCGCTACATGAAAAGCCGGGGAACCGCACGAAAGCAGAAAAAGGAAGTTCCTGCCGAGAGTCTGAAGGGAACCTTTATCAGCCATCCCAAGGGCTTTGGCTTTGTAGAGGTGGAGGGGGCAGAATCCGATTATTTTATTCCGGAGGAATATACCGGCTGCGCTTTTCATAAAGATGAAGTAGAGATCGTTCCCATGACTCACCAGAGAGGCCGTCGGCCGGAGGCCAGAGTGGTGGCTATCCTGGGACATGGACTGACCCAGATCGTAGGCACGTACCAGCAGGAGCGTTCCTTCGGCTTTGTAAAGCCGGATCTTCATAAAATCGAACGGGAGATCTTTATCGCTCAGAAAAATGCCGGGGAGGCCAAAGACGGTCAGAAGGTCGTAGTACAGATGCTGGGCTACGGCGGCCATCACAGAAGTCCCGAGGGCAAGGTCGTGGAGGTGCTGGGCTACAGCCGGGAGCCGGGGGTAGATGTGCTTTCCGTGGCAAAAAGCATGGAGCTGCCTATGGAGTTTCCGGAAAAGGTGCTGCGCCAGGCCCAGAGAGTGCCGGATCACGTCCAGGAGGGAGACCGGGACGGCAGAACCGATCTCAGAGATCTGCCTATGGTGACCATTGACGGAGAGGATGCCAAGGATCTGGATGACGCCGTGAGTCTGTACGAGCAGGACGGGCTGTATCATCTGGGAGTTCACATTGCGGACGTAAGCAATTACGTGCAGGCAGGCAGTGCTCTGGACCGGGAGGCTATCAAGCGGGGAACCAGCGTATATCTGGTGGATCGGGTGATCCCCATGCTGCCGGTGGAGCTTTCCAACGGGATCTGTTCCCTGAATGCGGGAGAGGACAGGCTGGCCCTCAGCTGTCTTATGACCTTTGATGCTAAGGGAAAAATGGTGGAGCATGAGCTGGTAGAGTCTGTGATCCATGTTAACCGCCGGATGTCCTACAATGAAGTGAAGCGGATCCTGGTGGATAAGGATGAGGAAATAACCGAGAAATGTGGAGATCTGGTTCCCATGTTTTATAAGATGGCGGAACTTTCCGGAAAAATCAGAAAACAGAGACAAAACAGAGGCTCCATTGATTTCGATTTCCCGGAATGTAAGATCATTCTGGGAGAGACAGGACATCCCATTGAAATAAAGGCCTATGAGCGAAATGTGGCTACAGATATGATCGAGGATTTCATGCTTTCTGCCAATGAGGCGGTGGCGTCGGAATATTGTCGCCGGGAGCTGCCCTTTGTATACAGAGTACATGAGAATCCGGATCCTGAAAAGCTGGAGCAGGTGTTGCAGCTGATACATGCGCTGGGCATGTCGGTGCAGAAGGCAGGGCAGGAGCTGACACCGGGGGAGGTGCAGGATATCCTTTCCCAGCTCAAGGGAAAACCCTATGAAGATATGGTGAGCCGTCTGCTGCTTCGCTCTATGAAACGGGCCAGATATACCACAGAATGCAGCGGCCATTTCGGTCTGGCAGCCAGATACTACTGCCATTTCACGTCGCCTATCCGTCGGTATCCGGATCTTCAGATCCACAGGATCATCAAGGACAGCATCCGGGGGCGTCTGAAAGAGGAAAAGGTTGAGAAATACCGGGAAATACTGCCGGAGGTTGCCGAACACAGTAGTATGACGGAGCGCCGGGCAGAGGAAGCCGAGCGGGATACGGAGAAGATCAAAAAAGCAGAGTATATGAGCTATCATCTGGAGGAGATCTTTGAGGGCCGCATCAGCGGCGTTACAGCCTGGGGTATTTACGTGGAGCTGGACAATACTGTGGAAGGCATGGTGCGTCTGCAGGATATGTACGACGATTATTATCGCTTTGATGAGGAAAATTACCGTATCGTAGGGGAACATTCCGGTAAGATATACGGTCTGGGAGACACGGTTCGGGTGATGGTGGAGGATGCGGATGTGGCAAACGGCACCATTGATTTTTCCTTCACGGACAAAGCGCCCAAAAAACGGCAGGGTTACAGATAGGGGAGAAGAAAAATGGCAAAGCAAAAGGGAACCAAGCTGATCGCCAACAACAAAAAGGCGTATCATGATTATTTTATAGAAGAAGAATATGAGGCGGGGATTGCCCTTCACGGTACGGAGGTGAAATCCCTTCGCCAGGGAAAATGCAGCATTAAGGAATCCTTTGTGCGCATTGAAAATAATGAAGTGATGATCTACGGCATGCATATCAGTCCCTACGAAAAGGGGAATATCTTTAACAAGGATCCCCTTCGGGTGAAAAAGCTGCTGCTGCACAGCTATGAGATCCGCAAGCTTCAGGGAAAGATCGCAGAGAAGGGCTACACCCTGGTGCCTCTGAAGGTATATCTGAAGGACAGCCTGGTAAAGGTGGAGATCGGCCTGGCCAGAGGTAAAAAGCTGTATGACAAGCGGGCAGATATAGCCAAGAAGGATATGCGCAGGGAAGCCGAGCGGGACTTCAAGGTTCGCAACCTGATGTAGCCGCTGCTTCTGCCGGAGGGACGGCTTGACTTTCCCTTTGGATTTGTTATAATCATAGAGTCGCAAACAAAAACGTCTGTTATAAGTCCGCAGGAAGGCGGACGCCGGGAAAGCATTAAGGGCTAGTACTGGTTTCGACGGGGGTTTTGAAGTTTGGGAAGCCATCCGCAGCCTCCGGGACTGCGTCAACAACCTGGAAATTAAATTTAAACGCAGACGAAAATTACGCGTTAGCAGCCTAGTTGCTGCTTGTCCTTCCCCGGGATTCCTGCTGCCCGAGGTTGGGCATCAAACTTAGCAGGGAACTTCACTCCTTAAGCTTTGCGGGAGAGGAAGATTTTATGAAGCTACCAGGATCGGCAGCCTGTCATTGGGCGACCGGTTGAGGGAATGTTAAAACAATGACTGTGATGGGAGATGCCTGAATGAATAGGCTTTCGGACGCGGGTTCGATTCCCGCCTGGTCCATAAACGGAGCGCCGGAAAATAGATGATGAGTCATCTGCTTTCCGGTGCTCCGTTTCGTTTGTAAGAGCACAGGGAAAAATTTCGCTGCTGTCTTGCATAAAAAACCGAATATGGTATGCTGTAACTATTATTACGCAGTAAGGAAGAAACAGATATGAGAGGGAAAAAACGAGGAAAAAGAAGAGGACTGTGGCTGGTCATTTTTCTGGCGCTGATCATCGGTGCCTGCAGCAAGGGTCTGGGAACTGAGGAAACCGGTACGACCTCTGTGGCGAGTACAGTGGAAAGCCGGACAGGGGAGAGTGTGGTCTCTTCCGTGACGGAGGAAGCTTCGGAGACGAGTTCACAGCTTCCGGAGGAAAGCACGATATCAGAGCCAAGTGAGCTGCCGGAGCCGGAGATCACCCTGTTTTCGCTGACAGATGTACCGGCTTACACCGGCAGTGCCGCTGTGGAGATCTGCAATAACGTGCCCGGCTTTACGGAGGAAGAGTATTCTGCCACCGCTTTTGAATCCTACAGTGAGCTGGATGAGCTGGGGCGCTGCGGCGTGGCCTATGCCTGCGTTGGTGAAGAAACTATGCCAACGGAAGAACGGGGCGCCATCGGTATGGTCAAGCCCTCCGGCTGGCATACGGTGAAATATGCTATTGTGGATGGCAATTATCTCTACAATCGCTGCCATCTCATTGCCTATCAGCTCAGCGGGGAGAACGCCAACACGCAGAATCTGATCACCGGCACCCGTTACATGAATACGGAGGGTATGCTGCCCTACGAGGAACAGGTGGCGGACTATATCCACAGTACCGGCAATCACGTGCTGTACCGGGTAACTCCTGTCTTTGAGGGGGATAATCTGGTAGCCTCCGGTGTGGAGATGGAGGCGGCTTCCCTGGAGGATAAAGGGGCAACCCTAAGCTTTCATGTGTATTGCTACAATGTGCAGCCGGGCATCAGTATAGACTATGCTACGGGGGACAGCGCCCTGGAGGAGGGCAGTACTCAGGAGACAGAGACGTCGGAAACCTCCCAGGTGGCAGCAGCTGAACCTCAGGAGACGGTAGAAAGCGTTGCTGCAGAGACTACATCCGTGGACACAGCGGATTATGTACTGAATACCAATACGAAAAAATTCCACTATCCCTCCTGTGCCAGTGTGAAAAAGATGAAAAGCAAGAATCGAAAGGACTACACCGGCACCAGAGAGGAGATCATCAATAAGGGGTATGATCCCTGCAAGAACTGCAATCCCTGAGATGGCAGATTTAGGTAATCGGTCGACGACGAAATTTATCCCAGCCGGTCTTGCAATTTACCAGCCGAGTCGCTATAATGGGAATAGATTTTTACACGGGGAATTTGTGTGTACATACAGGAGGAAACTATGAGCAAATATAATGGCGCAGCAGTTGGCGCATTTGAAGCGGACAGCTATCTTGTTTGTTGTGTTGCGATTGATGCAGCGGTTAAGGCAGCTGACGTTAAGGTAGAGGGTATTGAGCGTAACCGTCTGAAAAGTGGTGCGTGTGTGAAACTGCGTGGACGTATTTCGGATATCAAGGCTGCTATGGAGGCTGCTGAGGAGGCCGCTAAGCGTTTATCCCCCATTACCAAATCTGTGATTATTCCTGCACCAACTCCGGATACGGAGATCATGTTGCAGATGACCATCAATAAATAAGGCAAAGGAGAAGAGCAATGAAGGACGCAGCTTACGGATTAGTTGAGGTTTTAGGAAGCTCCAATGCCACTGTCTGTGTAGATAAGATGGTAAAGACTTCCGATGTATATTTTAAGACATGGAATACCAAGTGCGGCGGTCATGTGACGATTTTTATGGCGGGAGATCTATCTGCTGTAGATGCTGCAGTTAAGGCTGTTGCGGAGAATCCGCCCTGTGAAGTATTTTATACAGCCGTGATTTCCAATCCCCACGAGGAAATGGTCAGATTTGTAGAAGAGATGGCCGACAAGTTCCCGGGAAAATAAAGGAAGTATCGTTCCTGCCTGGCTTCAGGCAGGAATTTTTTTGCCAAGCATCCGGTGAAAAGGTCTGGGAAACCTTTTCATCCGGTTGTGACTGTGTACCGAAGAAGGCAGGAAAGGAACAGAACGTGAAATGAAAGAGAAAAAACACCCGCTGCAGCAGCTGTGGGCGACGGAAAAACATATGACAAAGCATATGCTGATCAAGTTTGTGGTGTGTGCCTATTGGATCGTGCTGGCTGTGGGCATGGGCCTGCTGGTAGGGGGCTATAGTACCCTGTTCGCCTGGGTACTGGGAAAGGCTACGGCCTACAGAGAACAGCATAGCTGGCTATTGTATCTGCTTCCCGTGGGTGGCCTTGTGATCGTATGGCTGTATCGTCGGGCGAAAATGACGGTGGACAGAGGCACCAACCTGGTGATCAATTCCATTCATGCCAAGGATGAGGTCCCCGGGGTGATGGCCCTTCTGATCTTTGTATCCACCATTATCACCCATCTTTTCGGCGGCTCTGCGGGACGTGAGGGAGCGGCGCTGCAGATGGGAGGCAGTATCGGCAATGTGGTCTCCCGCATACTGCACAAGAATGAGCAGGAGACTAAGCTTTTGATCATGTGCGGTATGAGTGCCGCCTTTGCCGCTGTGTTTGGCACCCCTATGGCGGCTGCCGTATTTTCCATGGAGGTCATCAGCGTGGGTATTATGCATTATTCGGCGCTGGTGCCCTGTATGTTTGCCTCTTTGGTGGCTTCAAGGTTTGCTGCCACTATGGGCATTGCTCCGGAGGTGTTTCAGATTCAGGAGATTCCCACATTGACACCGGTAACCGGCATAAAAACCTGTCTTTTGGCCCTTTGCTGTGCCGGCCTCAGCATCGCCTTCTGTATTTTCCTGCATATGGTGGGTCATCTGTACCGCCAATATCTGAAAAATCCCTATCTGCGGGTCGTGGCAGGCGGTTTGCTGGTTATCGCCCTGACCCTCCTTGTAGGAACCCGGGATTACAGCGGTGCCGGTAACGCCCTGATCGAGCGGGCTATTGAAGGGGAAGTGGTGCCGGTAGCCTTCCTTTTGAAAATGCTGTTTACAGCCCTGACCCTTGGCGCCGGATTTAAGGGCGGCGAGATCGTGCCCAGCTTCTGTATAGGAGCAACCTTTGGCTGCCTCTTCGGACAGCTGGTGGGCCTGTCCCCCTCCCTCTGTGCGGCTGTAGCCATGGCTGCTGTGTTCTGCGGCGTAACCAATTGCCCTATTACCACATTGTTTATCAGCTTTGAGCTGTTTGGCTTTGCCGGAGTGCCTTATTTTATGATCGCTATTTCCGTAAGCTATCTGCTTTCCGGCTATAAGGGACTTTACAGTGACCAGATCATCGTGTATTCCAAATACCGTCCCCACTACATCAACCGTTATGTGGGGGATGAATCCGAGGATGATCTGATAGAGTCCTGATTTGTGGAAATGAACGAAATTTAATGGTCTTACCTGTCGATTCCGACGATAGGTAAGGCCATTTTTTGTAGAAATATACAAAATAAAAAGAAACAATTGTTGGGGAAATAAAAATATGATTTAATTAAATAGCGTATTGTCGCACAAAAGTAAGTGTAAAAAGGGAGGAAAAAGAGATGAAAGTCCTGAAATGGCTGGATGAATATCTCGAAGAGGTTTTGATGACACTGTTGCTTATCGGCATCGTGCTGGTTATGACGGCCCAGGTCATCAGTCGTTATGTGTTTAACAGTTCTTTAAGCTGGACAGATGAGCTGTCCCGCTATTTTTTGGTGTGGTCCGGTTTCTTGAGCGTCAGCTACTGCGTAAAGAAGCGGATATCCATTAAGATCGACCAGTTCCAGAACATGGTTCCGGAGAGGGGAGTGCCCTGGATCAAAATGCTCCGCCACACCATCGTCTTTGTGTTCTGTCTGTTGATGATCCCCTATGCCCTGACCTATGTGCAGCAGGCTATTGCCAGCAAGGCAACCAGTGCTGCCCTGAATATTCCCATGACCTATGTACAGTCGGCACCCCTGGTGGGCTTTGTGCTGCTGGCTGTGCGGGTGCTGCAGGCCTGGATCCGGGAGTTTAAGGCTTCCAGAAGGATCATGCTCCAGTCTCTGAAGGAAGAGATCCTGGGGGAACTGCGTAAAGAACAGGAAAATCAGGAGAAAGGAGGAGAGGAGAAATGACCGTACTCATTTTATTTATCTGCATTTTGCTGATGCTGATCGCCGTACCCATCGGTTTGTCCATTGCCATCACCAGTCTGCTGCCTTCCCTGCTTTCGGAGTCCTTTACCGTAAGCGGTACCTTTATCTGCAGAGCTATGCTAAGCGGCATCAATCAGACGACTCTGCTGGCCATTCCTCTGTTCGTTCTTTCCGGCATTATTATGGCCAGAGGGGGCGTATCCAAGAAGATATTTGACGTATTCTCTTATTTTATAGGAAAGAAAACAGCCGGTATCCCCTGTGCTGTTGTCATTACCTGTCTCTTTTTCGGAGCTATTTCCGGTTCTGCACCGGCTACGGTTGCCGCTGTAGGTTCCATGACCATACCGGTTATGCTGGATATGGGCTATGACAAGAAATTTTCCGTGGCGCTGGTAGCTGTGGCAGGAGGTCTGGGTGTTATTATTCCCCCCTCCATTCCCTTTATCCTCTATGCCCAGGCATCGGGAAGCTCCGTGCTGGAACTGTTTAAGGCGGGTATCCTGCCGGGATTCCTTATCGCCTTTTTGCTCATGGGCTATGCCTATGTGTACTGCAAGCGCAATGGAGAGGATAAGGAGGCCATTAACGAAAAGGTAGATGAGCTGAGAAAGCATTCCTTTGTCCGGGTTTTCTTTAATTCCTTCTGGGCACTGTTAACGCCGGTAATTATCCTGGGTTGTATTTATTCCGGTATTACCTCCCCCACGGAGGCTGCGGCTATCTCCGTAGTATATGCCCTGATTATTTCCTTATTTGTATACAAGACCCTGAAGATCAGTGAACTGTGGGGGATCTTTGTGGAAGCGACCCGCACCTATGGTCCCATTCTGTTTATTCTGGCTGCATCCGTGGCCTTCTCCAGGATCCTGACCCTGATGCAGGTGCCCCAGATGCTGTCCCTGTGGATCACCAATGATTTCTCCAATAAAGTCATCGTACTGTTAATGATGAATGTGATCCTCCTGGTGGTGGGTATGTTTATGGATACCACACCGGCTATCATGATCCTGACCCCCATCCTGCTGCCTATTGCCCAGGCCTTTGGGGTGGATCCGGTACATTTCGGTATCGTTATGGTAGTCAACCTGGCGGTAGGCTTTGTAACACCGCCCATTGGTGTCAACCTGTTTGTTGCCAGCTCCCTGGCCAGGATCCCCATGATGGAGATCGCCAGAAAAGCGGTTCCCATGATCCTGCTGTTCATGCTGGCACTGCTGTTGATTACCTTTATTCCGGCCATTAGTCTGGCCCTGCTGTAGGAGGTGACATATAGGATGAAGATAAGATGGAAACAACTTTTTGTGCTGGCCGGTGCGGCTGCACTGATGGCAGCGACCTTAACGGGATGCCAGAGCTCCCTGGAGGGAAATACACAGACCTATGCCTGGGTACTGGCCACAGCCAGCCCGGAGGATACCGTTACCGGCATCTACGCCAATACCTTTGCAGAGCTGGTGGAGGAGTATTCCGGCGGAGAATTAAAGATCCAGGTGTACCACAATTCTACCCTGGGAGGAGATACGGAGCTGATCGAGTCCTGCCAGTGCGGTGATATTCCCTTCGTGGTACAGAATACGGCTCCGGAGGTAAGCTATCTGCCCAAGCTGTGTCTCTTTGATCTGCCCTGCGTATTTGATAATCTGGATCAGCTTCATGAGGTGCTGGATAATGAGGATTTTATGGAAAAGATCAATGCCATTTATGCCGATGGCGGTTTCCGCCTGCTGGGTATGGCAGACCAGAATTTCCGTGTTATGACTTCCAATAAGAAGATCGAGACTCTGGAGGATTTTTCCGGTATTAAGATCAGAACCATGGAGAATTCCTATCATATGGCTTTCTGGTCCGCTATCGGCGCCAACCCCACCCCTATGGCCTTTGCTGAGCTGTATACCGGTCTGTCTCAGAATACGGTGGATGCCCAGGAGAATCCCTATGAGGTCATCTGCTCCAACGGCTTCTATGAGGTGCAGGATTACGTTGTGGAGACCAATCATCTGCCCCATTTGCTGGCGCTGATCACCAATGACGACTTCTATCAGAATCTGCCGGAGGAGCAGCAGGAGATCATTGACCGTGCTGCAGAGGATGCCAAGCAGTATGCCAGAGAGCAGGCGGTGGCCCGTTCCGACGCCCGTATTGCGGAGATAGAGGCAAATAATACCAGCAAGCACACCTGTGAGATCATCTCCATAAGCGACGAGCTGCGGGAACAGATGCGGGAAGCCAGCAAGGATCTCTATGAAACCATCCGTCAGAAGGTTGATGATGACGAATTATATTACACCTATATAGGCGATTTGTTGACATCAAACCAGTGATTTGCTAAGATAAGAGGATGATGAAAAGAGAAAAAACGGCCCTATAAGGACCGGATGGAGGTATAGAGAAGTGGGAAAGATTATCTTAACCGGTGACAGACCGACAGGCAGACTTCATGTGGGACATTATGTTGGTTCCCTGAAAAGACGTGTGGAGCTGCAGAATTCCGGAGAATATGAGAAAGTATTGATTATGATCGCCGATGCTCAGGCATTGACCGACAACTTTGAGAATCCGGAGAAGGTTAGACAGAATATTATCGAGGTAGCCCTGGATTACCTTTCAGCGGGATTGGATCCGAAGAAATCTACCCTGTTTATTCAGTCTATGGTGCCGGAGCTGACAGAGATGACCTTTTACTATATGAATCTGGTAACTGTGTCCCGTCTGCAGCGTAATCCCACGGTTAAATCCGAGATCCAGCAGAGAAATTTTGAGGCCAGTATTCCGGTAGGCTTTTTCTGCTATCCCATCAGCCAGGCATCGGATATTACCGCATTTAAGGCAACAACCGTGCCGGTAGGGGAGGATCAGCTGCCTATGATCGAGCAGACGAGAGAGATCGTCCGCAAGTTTAATGCTATTTACGGGGAGACACTGGTAGAGCCGGATGTTCTGCTTCCGGACAACAAGGCCTGCATGCGCCTGCCCGGTATCGATGGTATGGCCAAGATGAGCAAGTCTCTGGGCAACTGCATTTATCTGGCAGACACCCCGGAGGATGTACGCAAGAAGATCATGAGCATGTACACCGATCCCCTGCACATTCAGGTATCCGATCCGGGACATCTGGAGGGCAATACCGTATTTACCTACCTGGATGCCTTCTGCAGACCGGAGCATTTCGCTGAGTTCTGGCCGGAGTACAACAACCTGGATGAGCTGAAGGAGCATTATCAGAGGGGCGGTCTGGGAGATGTAAAGGTAAAGAAATTCCTGAACAAGATCGTACAGGCAGAGCTGGAGCCCATCCGTGCCCGTCGTAAAGAGTATGAGAAGGATATTCC
>CAZUBP010000025.1:0-12243 GCA_964618605.1 uncultured Lachnospiraceae bacterium
TAAGCTATGGAAAATAAAGGTTTTGCACCGGTGTGGCTGAGGAAAAGTCTGCAGGTATGTGGATATCAGTTCCAAAATCGCTTCCTGACGATGAAAACTCTCTGCACCTATGCACTGTTAATTGTTTTTATTATCTTTCATCTGCGGCCGCTGGCGGATTTCTGCATGACAGTGGGATATCCTGTGACTCCATGGATATTTCCCTTTATGAACAGCAGCTATATGTTCCAGATCTTTCTCATCGCCGGGGCCGTGCTGTTGATGGCGGATGCACCCTTTTATGACGAAAACAGATTGTATCTCCTGCACCGAACGGGCTCTGTCTGCTGGTATCTCGGGGCAGTGCTGTATATTGTGTTTGTGGCTGTCATCTATGTTTTCAGTGTGTGTGGAATAGCGCTTTTTACCCTGTCGGATGTTCTCTATTATGATACAGGCTGGGGAAAGGTGCTGGGTACCATGATGCAGTCCAGCGCCAGTGCAGAATACAGCATTCCCATGGATTTTTCCTACACCCTGTTCCAGTATGAACCGGGGGAGGCCATGGTATACAGCCTGTTTCTGGAGATCTGCTGTATCATCTGGATCGGTCTGGTGATCTGTATCGGAAATGAGATATTGAAACGCCATATGGGCGTGGTGATCGCCTTTGGGTATCTGTTTTTGGATGTGACGATTTATAATGTGATGAGCCGTGATGTTTTTCGTATGTCCCCCCTGTCCTTAAGTCAGCTGTCCTACTTTGACGGGGATATGGCCAGAGCCGGGGTGACACTGGCTTATGCAGTGCGCTTTTTCCTGGTCAGCTTTCTGGTGTTTATGGCGGTGATTCTGATCGTGGGAAATCGCAGACGAATAGGGGCAAGGCTGCCGGGCAAAAAGGGAGGCAAAGATGGAACCAATGATTGAAGTAAGAGATGCGGTAAAAAAGATAAAGGAGGCTACACTGTTGTCCCATGTGAATCTGACGGTGACCAAGGGCGAGATCTGCGGCATTGTGGGGCGCAACGGTTCGGGAAAAACAGTGCTGTTGAAGTCGATTTGCGGCTTTATGCCTCTTACCTCCGGCGAGGTGGTGCAGCAGGGAAAGGTGATCGGCAGAGACGTAGAGTTTGTACAGGACGCGGGATTTATTATAGAAAATCCCTCCTTTCTTCCTCTGAAATCCGGGTACAACAATCTGCGTTATCTGGCGAACATCCGTCGATTGGCAGACGAAAACCGAATTCGGGAGTGCCTTGCACTGGTGGGACTCACGGACAGTGCCAACAAGCCGGTGGGAAAATATTCCATGGGTATGCGTCAGCGTCTGGGCATCGCCCAGGCGATCATGGAGGATCCGTCTCTGATCATTCTGGATGAACCCATGAACGGTCTGGATAATCAGGGCGTGGAAGAGATGCGCCGTCTGTTCCAGCGGCTGAAGGATGAGGGAAAGACCTTCCTTATCGTCAGTCATAATCGGGAGGATATCGAGATCCTCTGTGATGACGTATATATGATGGATCACGGGGTGCTGACGCCCCAGTAAAGAAAAAGGCTGTTCCCGAAAGAAGGGAGCAGCCTTAAACTATGTTTGCTTATTCTGTAACGGTGTGGAAATCTTTATTTAAGGTACGGACTTCCATGCCGTTTACTTCCACATGGTCGTCCACGGCGATCACCAGACACTGTCTGCCGTCAATGAGCCGGGACTCTACCTGACCGGTGCATTCCGGATCTACCTGAATGCGAATATGGGGAGTCTTGATCTCAAACTTTTTGGTGTTGGTAAGGTTGGAAGCCTGCAGGGCCGTCTGAGCACCGATGGTTTCGTCGTAGCAGGCATCAAAGGCCTGGAGCTGCTCATCTGTAACGCCGCTGTCCTCCAGGATCCGCTGCATTTCCGGTTTGGTAAAGGTAAGGGGATCGGGGGATTCCTTTGTGTCCTCCACCATAAGAGAAATATTCTCGTACACTGTTTTCAAGGTCTCATAATCTGCATCCTCGCCCAGAGACGTTTCCAGAAGGTTGGCAAAATTCTCCTGCTGGGTCTTGGGGGTAGGGGGCTCTATACTGCCGAATACCTTTTCCACCAGCTGCTCCTGTATATCCTCCGGCTTTTTCTTGAAATACAGCATACTGTGGAGATCGGTGCTGCGGTCGTTGAAGGCGGGGAAAAGGAAGCCGGTAATGGGCATTTCCACCAGCCAGTCCCGGATATGATCCTCCATGCAGTTATTCTCCGCATTGTAGGACAGGCAGGCCTTGGACATCTTCACGGGGCAGATGCTGCAGAGAAGATAGGTATACACCTCTTCGGAGGCATCCTCCAGATCCAGACTGTCGGAGGTCTTGCCGGGGATATCGTAGACAGAGTGGGTCAGGATAATATAATAATTTTCCCCATAGTCAAAGTTTTCGATGATCTTGTCAAAGAAGCTGCTTACCAGGGCTTCATCCTCCAGACCGGTGTTGCGCAGCTTATACAGAAATTCCTGGGTACCTCCCTCCATTTCCTGCTGCAGAGGGAATTCCATATTCAGAAGATTCTTTCCCAGGGTTCCCCCCAGAGTTCTTTTGAAAATATCAAAATATTTGAATTCTTCCTCCTCCGGCAGGGAGAGAAAGGCTTCTCTTGTCTCAAATTTCTTATTCTTTTCATGGTCCACATAGCAGCCGCAGATCCTGGTGGCGGTGCAGTTGTTGGGGGTAAAATGGCGGCGGATCTCCGCAATCTCTTTTTTATTCATGGTATCACACTTCCTGTTCATAATTTCGCATACAGAGGATTATACAATATTTTTCGCCGGCAATCCAGTAGATATGGGGAAGGCGGCCCCTTTGGTTTACAAAATCCTGGAAAATAGTGTATGATAAGCGTATGTGTTCAGAAGATGCAGACAGATGGGGAAAGGAAGAGAACATTGAAGGATATACGAGAAATATTACAGGCCTACAAGGCGGGAGAGCTGTCTCTGGAGGATACGGAGCAGTATTTTCGCCGGGAGCCTTTTGAAGAAATGGAATATGCCAAGCTGGATATGCACAGAAAGATCCGTTCCGGTTTCCCGGAGGTGATCTACTGCAGCGGGAAGGCGGATGAGCATCTGGTGGCTATTGCCCGCAAGCTTTACGAGGCGGAGGGGTGTGTGTTTGGCACCAGAGCCAATGAACACCAGTATGAACTGGTAAAGGAATTCATACCGGCGATTACCTATGACCCCATATCCCATATTTTGAAGGCACTGCCGGAAGATCCAGCAGAGCCTATTGGCCGCATTGCCGTATGTACAGCAGGCACCGCAGATATTCCGGTGGCGGAGGAAGCCGCCCAGACAGCGGAATATTTCGGGGGAAAGGTGGAGCGCATTTATGACGTAGGGGTCAGCGGTATCCATCGGCTGTTGTCCCGGGTGGAGAATATCCAGAAGGCCAATTGTGTCATAGCGGTAGCGGGAATGGAGGGGGCCCTGGCCAGTGTGGTAGGGGGCCTGGTGGACAAACCGGTAATCGCTGTGCCCACCTCTGTAGGCTACGGAGCGAATTTCCATGGTATATCGGCCTTGCTTACCATGCTGAATTCCTGTGCCAACGGCATCAGTGTGGTAAATATTGACAATGGCTACGGGGCAGGCTATCTGGCCACCCAGATCAATAGATTGGCGGTAAAGGGACATGAGTAAACAGTATTATTTTGACTGCAGCAGCGGTATCAGCGGGGATATGACGGTGGCGGCACTTCTGGATCTGGGGGCAGATCAAAAGGTGCTGCAGCGTATGCTGGACAGCCTTCCGGTGGAGGGGTTTCACATCGAAATCAGCCGGGTGAAAAAAAGCGGCATTGACGCCTGTGATTTTCGTGTAAAGCTGGATGAAGCCCATGAAAATCACGATCACGATATGGCATGGCTTTACGGAGAGGGGCAAAAGGAAGCTGCCCATAGCCATGACCACAGCCATCGCACCCTGAAGGATATTCAGGAGATCATCGCCGGGGCGGATATGACGGAAAATGCCAGGGCGCTGGCTTTGCGTATCTTTACGATCCTGGGAGAGGCTGAGGCCCGGGCCCATGGCGTGACCCCGGAAGAGGTGCATTTCCATGAGGTGGGAGCCGTGGATTCCCTGGTGGATATTCTCTCGGTAGCTGTCTGTGCCGATGATCTGGGCATACAGGAGGCCATCATTCCCTGGTTAAGCGAGGGGGAGGGCTTCGTGCGGTGTCAGCACGGCCGCATGGCTATTCCTGTTCCGGCGGTGACGGCGATTGCGGAACGATACGGGCTGGTGCTTCACCCCGCAGGGATACAGGGCGAGCTGGTCACCCCTACGGGAGCGGCGATTGCGGCCTGCTTTGGAGGCAAAAATAGGCTTCCCCAGAGGTATCGCATTGTGAAATGCGGTACAGGTGCGGGAAAAAGGGAATATGACCTGCCGGGGGTACTTCGCATCATGGTGCTGGAAACTGAGGAGGCAGAGGACGGGCTGCTCAAGCTGGAAACGGATATTGACGATTGTACCGGAGAAGCCCTGGGCTACTGCATGGAACAGCTTTTTGCCGCAGGGGCAAGGGATGTCCATTATCTGCCTGTATATATGAAGAAAAACCGTCCGGCCTGGCAGCTGCAGGTGATCTGCAATGCGTCGGAAGCGGAAAAACTGGAGAATATTATTTTCCGGGAGACTACCTCCATCGGCATTCGCCGCATAGAGATCCGGCGCAGGGTGCTGGAGAGAAGCGGTAAGACCTTGTCAACCTCGCTGGGTGAGGTACGGGTGAAGCTGTGTGAAGGAAAGGGCTGGAAAAAGGTATATCCGGAATATGAGGATGTGGCGGCTATCTGCCGGGAAAAACACCTTTCCTATGAGGAGACCTTCCGGCTCCTTTCGGCGGAATGTGCCCGACTGGAGGAAATATAATGAAGAAATACTATGGTAAACTGCTGGCCTTACTGCTTTTTGTTCTGGCGATGGGGTTTGGCGTGCCGGTGAAGGCGGATACTACGGTGCAGGAGCCTTTCTTTGCCGGGGGAAATGAGAAGCTGGCGGACGAGGATGCCCTTGTCTTTGTGATCCTGGGGGATGGCTTTACCCGGGAGGAGGAAGCAGCTTTTCAGGAAAAGGCCAGGGAAACGGCGGACTATGTACTGGATACGTCGCCCTATAAGGAAAACCGGGATCTGATCAAATTTTACGGAATTTTCTGCGTTTCGGAGGAATCCGGGGCCAGAGGAGATCAGGCAGCCTCGGAGGCGGAAGCCCTGCAGGACAGCCGCAATACCTTTTTCCATAGCAGCTACTGGACGTCAGGGGTGCAGCGCCTTCTCTCTCTGGAGGCAGAGGAAGAGGACAAGGCCATCCTTCTGGCAAAACAGTATGTGCCGGAGATGGATTACCCTATTTTGCTGGTAAATGCGGATACCTACGGCGGCAGCGGCGGCGGGATCTGTGTGGCGTCTCTCCATGAGCAGTCCCTGGAGATCGTGCTCCACGAGCTGGGACACACCATAGCCGGTCTGGGAGATGAATACTGGCCGGATGACGGGGAAATGGCGGAAACGCCCAATACCACCAGGCAGGAGGACATGTCTCTGGTGCCCTGGGCGGATATGACAGATCAGGAGGGCATCGGTGTCTATCCCTTGGATGAGGAGCACACAGGCTGGTACAAGCCTTCCCTGGACTGCAAAATGCAGACCCTGGGGCAGGAGCATCCCTTCTGTGCCGTATGCTCGGCGGCGCTGGAAAAAGCCATTGCCCTTCACAGCAATGCCGACGCCCTGAAAAAGAGCAGGATCAATCTGCCGGTTCTGGGTGCTGCCTTTCTGGTAGGACTGCTGGCAGGTATAGTTGGCTGTATTATGATGAGAAGAAAAAAGAAATAGCGTTGACAAATACCCTATGGGGGTATATACTTCGTAATGAAAGTATACCCCCGTGGGGTATTTTGCTTGCAAAAAACTCTTTAAAAAGGAGGATCCTATGGAAAATACATGCTGTTGTCAGAAGAAGCATCGGGATGAAAAGGAATACAAAGACCTCTTAAATCGCCTGAAAAGAATAGAAGGGCAGATTCGGGGCATACAAAAGATGGTGGAGGAGGATGTCTACTGTGTGGATATCATTCGCCAGACCGCTGCAGCCAATGCAGCATTGAACAGCTTTAACAAGGTACTGCTGGCCAACCATATCCGTACCTGCGTGGCGGAGGATATTCGCAACGGCAAGGAGGACAAGATGGATGAGCTGGTGGGAACGATACAGAAACTGATGAAATAAGGAGAATATTATGACACATTATACAGTGAGGGGGATGACCTGCGCTGCCTGTGTGGCCCATGTGGAAAAGGCAGTGAAGGGAGTGCCCGGTGTGGAAAATGTCACCGTAAGCCTGCTGACCAACAGTATGCAGGTGGAGGGACAGGCTGCCCCGGAAGCCATCCTGCAGGCGGTGGATCGGGCCGGATATACCGCCCAGCTTCAGGAAAAGGAGGCAAAGACTTCCCGGAAGGCAGCCATGGCAGACACCCTGACAGATACGGAAACCCCGAAGATGAAGAAAAGACTTATTGCCTCCCTGATCTTTCTGGTGCCTTTGATGTATGTTTCCATGGGGGCGATGATGTGGGGATGGCCGCTGCCCGCCTTTTTAGGGGACAGTCATATCAATATGGCCCTGTTTCAGATGCTGTTGACCATCCTGATCATGGTCATTAACCAGAAATTCTTTATCAGCGGTTTTAAGGGGCTGAAAAATAAAAGCCCCAATATGGATACTCTGGTAGCTCTGGGCTCCGGTGCTGCCTTTGGCTACAGTACGGTGGTGACCTTCCAGCTGGCGCTGGCCATAGAGCGGGGAGATCACGAGATAGCCATGACCAATATGCACAACCTGTATTTTGAGTCGGCAGCCATGATCCTCACCCTGATCACCGTGGGTAAGATGCTGGAAGCCCGCTCCAAGGGAAAGACCACAGATGCCCTGAAAAGTCTTATGAAGCTGGCGCCGGACACTGCTGTGGTGCTTCGGGAGGGAAAGGAGACAGAGATCCCTCTGGAGGAAGTGGAGAAGGAGGATATCTTTGTGATCCGTCCCGGAGCCAGCATTCCCGTGGATGGGGTAGTGCTGGAGGGCTACAGTGCCGTAAATGAGGCTGCCCTCACAGGAGAAAGTCTCCCGGTGGACAAGGAACCGGGAAGCCGGGTATCCGGAGGCACCATCAACCAGTCAGGCTTCCTTACCTGCAGAGCTACCTCTGTAGGGGAGGATACCACCCTTTCCAAGATCATTCAGATGGTCAGTGATGCGGCGGCATCCAAGGCGCCTATTGCCAAGATCGCCGACAAGGTATCCGGTATCTTCGTGCCGGTGGTGATGACCATAGCCTTATTGACCCTGATCGTATGGCTGGCATCAGGAAGCACCATCGGCTTCGCCATCGGAAAAGCCATAGCTGTGCTGGTGATCAGCTGTCCCTGTGCTCTGGGACTGGCTACACCGGTGGCTATTATGGTAGGAAACGGCGTAGGTGCCCGTCACGGCATCCTCTTTAAGACGGCGGCTTCTCTGGAAGCGGCGGGCAAAAGCCAGGTGATCGTTCTGGATAAGACCGGTACCATCACTGAGGGAAAACCGCAGGTGACGGATATTCTTCTGGCTGGCGGGGAGGCAGATACACTGCTTCGGGTGGCCTATGCCCTGGAGATCTGCAGCGAGCATCCCCTGGCAGGGGCTGTCACCCAGTATTGCCGGGAGAAGCAGATAGAAGAAAAGGCAGCAGAACAGTTTCAGGCGGCTCCGGGAAACGGCCTTAAAGGCCAGGTGGCAGGAAAGACCTGTCTGGGAGGCAGTATGACCTATATCTCTTCTCTGGTACAGGTGCCGGACACCTTGCTGCGCAAAGCGGAGGCACTGGCGGAGGAAGGCAAAACGCCCCTGCTCTTTGCTTCGGGGGAAGAGTTTCTGGGTATCATCGCCGTAGCCGATGTGATCAAGGAAAACAGCGCCCGGGCGGTAAAGGAATTGCAGCATATGGGCATTCGGGTTATTATGCTTACAGGAGATAACGAACGCACTGCCGGAGCCATTGCAGCTCAGGCGGGATGTGATGATGTTATTGCCGGTGTCCTTCCTGACGGAAAGGAAGCCGTTGTGCGTTCCCTCCAGGAACAGGGCTGTCAGGTGGCCATGGTGGGAGACGGTATCAACGATGCGCCGGCCCTTACCAGAGCCGATACCGGTATTGCCATCGGCGCAGGTGCCGATGTGGCGGTGGATGCAGCGGATGTGGTACTGATGAAATCGGATCTTCTGGATGTACCCGCCACCATCCGTCTGAGCCGCAGCGTGCTTCGGAATATCCATGAAAACCTTTTTTGGGCGTTCTTTTACAACTGTATCGGCATACCTCTGGCAGCAGGTGTGCTGTATCCCGCTTTCGGACTTTCCCTGAATCCCATGTTCGGGGCCGCTGCCATGAGCTTATCCAGCTTTTGTGTAGTATCTAATGCGCTGCGTCTGAATCTTTGCAAGATCTATGACCCGCATAGAGATAGAAAAGTAAAACAGCCGGCAGATCTTACCACCGGCACAAATCATAAGGAGGAAAAGAAAACCATGACAAAGACACTGAAAATCGAAGGTATGATGTGTGGACACTGCGAGGCCCATGTAACCAAGGCCCTGCTGGCTATTGACGGCGTAACAGAGGTAAAGGCCAGCCATGATACAGCTACCGCTGTTGTGACCATGGATAAAGAGGTTCCCGAGGAAGCTCTGAAAAAAGCCGTAGAGGACTGCGATTACAAATATCTGGGTATGGCATAAGATGATCAACAGAGTAGATATCGGCCATATGCAAAACTATAATCTCCGGGACAAGCTGGAGATCAAGCGCCGCTACACCGGCAGTCAGAAGGGGATGCGCTTTCTGATCCGCCCGGTGGGAGAGTCCAAGGAGGATGCGGTATTTGAGGTGTTCACCTTTCCGGAGCCCTTCAATTTTGAGCATACGGCAGAAGAAAAAAAGACGAGAAAAACCTTTCCCTACAGCGAGGAGGGGCTGGATCAGATCCATGTCTGGCTGAATGAACAGTACGAGGAACGAAAGGAGTACTGGACCCGGGCCTTAAAGGCCGGCCTGATGGCTGATGATTAAGTAAAGAAAAAACTCAGATTTCCGATGGAGATAAGCTTCAGGGAAATCTGAGTTTTTTTACTTCTTTATTTTGGCTTTGGGGCCTCTCTTCAGGGGCTCCTGTACCTTCAGAACCTGGGGACGTTCCAGCAGGTCGTCAATAGTTACTTGATAGTAGACCGATATGTGGCGGAGGGCATCCAAGGTAGGGATGCGAATACCTGTTTCATAGTTCAGATAGGTATGACGGGAAAATCCGAGCTCTTTGGCCAGATCAGCCTGACTCATACGGTTGGCCACACGCAGGTCATGCAGATTTTTCTGTAGTATCGAATAGTCAAATGTCATGATGTTACCTCCTCAGTCCCAGTATAACACATTCTGAAAAAAAGGGAATTGGTTTTTAATTTATTTACAAATATTTTTATATTATGAGAATATATTGACAATTTCAAGGGGAAAGGGCACCTGTCAGGATTTGGAAATGCGGTTGTACAGCAGCAGGGTAACATGGTATAATGAAGCAGTATGAAATTTTGGGGAAAGTTTTTACAAAAAGGGAGGCTACAAAAATGAAAAGACATGCATTTGCAATGCAGCTGAAGGATGGCATGGCAGGAGAATATCGAGCTCGTCTGGGCAAAATATGGAATGATCTCACAGAGACACTGGACATGGCCGGCATCTGCAATTTCAGCGTATGGAATGTGGAGAATATTCTTTTTGGTTACTGCGAAACAGATTCCGATTATGATATTGAGAACGAGGAGCGGGAAAAGCTGGAGACCTACGACAGATTCCTGGGAGAGACCTATGACTGGATCTCCACACCCTGGGAGCCTATGCGTCTGATGTATCATGATTTCGGTATTGTACGATCTAATAAGGAAATGATCCGTCACCGGGTATTTATCACCAAGCTGGTACCGGGTGCGGAGGAAGAATATAAAAAGCGTCATGACGCTTTGGTGGAGGCCAGAAACGGCGTTGTAGATCCGGGTCCGGACAGCAATTTCTCTATCTGGAATGCCGGCGGCTATATCTTTGGCTACAACGAGATCGATACCTCCATGGAGCATCCCATGACAGAAGAGGAAAAGCAGGACACCATCGTATGGGAAAAACGGATGCTGGAGATCATGAGCTGGCTGACCGACGATGTGGACTGGATCACCGGAGAACATCATCAGCATATTGTCCGGGTCTGCTATCATGAATAGATTAAAGGAGTGTACTGATATATGATATCGTCCGGCACAGTGCTGAAAGGAAGATATGAAATTATAGATGAGATAGGCAGAGGCGGTATGGCTGTGGTATACCGGATCATGGACCATACCCTGCAGAAGCAGGCGGCTCTGAAGATGATCAAGGGTTCCCTGCAAAAGGACGAAGCCTATCTGAAACGGTTTATCCGGGAGGCCCAGGCGGCAGCCCGGCTGTCCCATCCCAATATCGTGGATGTGTACGATGTGGATCGGGATCGGGGACACTGGTTTATTGTCATGGAGCTGGTGGAGGGGGTGACCCTGAAGCAGTATATCCAGAGCAAAGGCCGGTTGAGCAGCAGTGAATGCCTGAGTATTACCATGCAGGCGGCAGATGCCCTGGCGGCAGCCCACAAAGAGGGGATCATTCACCGGGATATCAAGCCGGACAATCTGATTATTACCACCAACGGCAATGTAAAGATATCGGATTTCGGTATCGCTCGGATGAAAACCTCCTCGGATACCATGACCATGGACGCCTGCGGCTCCGTATATTACAGCTCTCCGGAGCAGGTGCGGGGCGGCTATTCGGATCAGCGGACGGATGTGTATTCCCTGGGTGTGACCATGTACGAAATGTGCACCGGCAAGCTGCCCTACGTGGGAAATTCTGTGGTAGAGGTAGCCATGCACCATATGGAAGGCAACGTGATTGCCCCCAAGGATATGTATGGTGATATTGCCAATCGTCTGAATCTGATCATTTTGAAAGCCATGAGCCGTCGTATGGATGATCGCTACCAGAATATGGAGGAGCTGATCGCAGATCTGAAGCTGTGTATCAAGGATCCCGATGGTACCACGCTGACGCCTGCCGGCGGTCAGGCTGACGGGGGCAGGACCATGATCTTTACCAATCGGCAGATGGCGGAAATACAGGAGCATATCAGCCGCAGTAAGGAGAAAAAGGCTGCCAGAAAGAAAAAAAGAAAAGAGGAACGTTACGTGGAGCCGGAATACGATGAAGATATAGAGGAAGAGGAATATGAGGAGCCGGATGTTGCCTCAGGTTTACAGAAGGCGCTGAATATCGGCCTGGTGATCGTGATCCTGATCGTGATCCTCTTTGTGTTGGAATTTGTCTTTTCCTCCCTGGGTATGTTTAAGGGAATCACCCAGTACATGCCCTCTCTGGACAATATGGGAGAATGGTTCACCAACGTTATGCAAAAATTAAACAGTATGAATATTGGAAAGTATCTCCGTGACGGTGTTACCCGGATCATGGAACTCTTTCACCGATAAACCAAAGCCCGAAATCCTGTTGCCGGTATTTCGGGCTTTAGTAGCTCTGTATCCCCGGGGAATGGGCTGTTTTGAAGGAAATATTCACACAAATGACATAGTTATTTGCTAAATTAGACATCATAAGACAACAGGAGGCAAGAAAATGCAGGATATAAAGATTTTGGTGGTGGATGACGAAAGCCGTATGCGTAAACTGGTTCGTGATTTCCTGACCAGGGAAGGGTATCAGGTGCTGGAAGCCGCCGACGGCGAGGCAGCTGTGGATGTTTTCTACGAAAACAGAGACGTAGCTTTGATCATACTGGACGTGATGATGCCCAAGATGGACGGATGGCAGACCTGCCGGGAGATCCGTACCGAGAGCAAGGTGCCCATTATTATGCTGACTGCCAGAGGGGATGAGCAGGATGAGCTTCGGGGCTTTGAGCTGGGAGTGGACGAGTATATCTCCAAACCCTTCAGCCCCAAGATCCTGGTGGCCCGGGTGGAAGCCATTCTCCGGCGCAGCGGCAAGAGCGGTGAGGATGCCGTTATTTCCGCCGGAGGTATTGAGATCAACAAAACGGCCCACGAGGTTATCGTGGACGGCAATAACGTGGAGCTGA
>CAZUBP010000026.1:0-9362 GCA_964618605.1 uncultured Lachnospiraceae bacterium
AAGCTCTTCCAGTTCCTCTTTATTTACAACGATTTTGGTGGTAGATAAAGGCTGATATTTACAGCTCTCTACATACTCTTCGATTTCTTCAATAATCTGTTCAATTCTACTGCTCATAGTCTGATCTCCTTATCCTAAGCAATTTACTCCCATTTGGTTCAATATTATCACGTATCAGGCAATAAAACAATGGCTGTTTTCAAAAGTTTTCGCTTACTTTTGCTGAAGAAATACGTGCTTGTTGGTTTTGTATACTTTTTCACGAATGATTACATATCCCAACTGGGAAATATAGGAAAAATCAGTCTCTTTTGAAGCCTCAACAGCAATAATACCGCCCTCCCGAAGCATGGGGTGCTCTGCCAGATATTCCAGCACTTCCTTTTCCAGGTCATGATTGTAGGGCGGATCCATAAAGATACAGTCGAAAACCTCTTTTTTATCATACAGAAGCATCAGGGCGTGAAGCACCGAATCCTGCATAACCACAGCATCCGGCTCCAGGCGGGTAAAGGCAAGGTTGCTTTTGATCACCGCCACAGCCTTTCTGGCCTGCTCTACCATAACGGCCTGGGATGCCCCACGGCTCAAGGCCTCGATACCTATACTGCCGCTGCCGGAAAAAAGATCCAGAAAACGGCTTCCCGGAACCCAGGGCTGTAAAACATTAAATAAAGTCTCCTTCGTCCGATCCGTCGTAGGGCGTGTTTCCATGCCCTCGATGGTCTTTAGAGGGAGACTTCTGCATTTTCCTGCAATTACTCTCATATCTGCTCTCCTGTTCAACGAAGCTGAAGCCGCCAGTCAAGATCACCACGATCCAGACCAAGAATCAAAGACTCCGCTGTAGCAATATTGGTGGCAACAGGAATATTATACTGATCACAGCATTTGGTGATCTCAAATACATCCGGTTCCTTCTGATCCAGCATAGTAGGATTGTAGAAGATAATAACCAGATCCATGTCACCGCGAATAATCATCTCTGTAAACTGCTTATCTCCGCCTACAGAGCCTGCAAGAAACTTATGAATATGAAGGTTGGTAACATCTTCAATGCGCCGACCCGTAGTGCCGGTAGCATACACATCATGTTTGGCGAAGATTCCCTTATATGCTATGCAGAAATCTTCCATCAAACTTTTTTTGCTGTTGTGGGCAATAAGTCCAATATTCATTCAAATCGCCTCCTATATCAACATGATAGCAAATCAACTTAATAAATGCAATTGTTTTTTTAAGTATATTCCTAAGAATTACTTAATATTTTCGTACAACATCTCCAATATTTCCCAGTGTAAATTCATTTTGACTACAGATACTAACAGCGTAACAAGTCAAACCAATCAAATAAGGAGGCTATTCATTATGGCAAACAGATCTTCCAGTACAACATCCGTACCTGAAGCAAAGAGCGCAATGGACCGTTTCAAATTTGAGGTGGCAAGTGAGCTGGGTGTACCGCTCTCCGACGGTTACAACGGTAATCTGACCTCTAAGGAAAATGGTTCCGTAGGTGGCTATATGGTCAAGAAAATGATCGAGGCCCAGGAAAAACAGATGACTAAGGGACAGCAGATGTAAGCTGCTGCAGGTCAACTGTGAAAGGAACTGCTGTTTAACTGCAGCAGTTCCTTTTGTTGTATACTTTATTATTTCCCGTGTCTGGAAAAATATTCCTGTGCCAGTTCCTTTACTTTACCGGAAAGGAGCAACAGGGCGATCAGGTTGGGCAATACCATCAGACCGTTGAAGGTATCGGAGATATCCCAGATAACGCCCAGGTCGATGGTGGCGCCGATAATGGCCACAAAGGAATATACCAGCATGAAGCCACGATTTACTTTAGTGCCGAAAAGGTATTCGATACAGCGGGTACCGTACAGTCCCCAGCCGATGATGGTGGACAGGGCAAAACAGCACATGGCAATGGCGGTAAGGATGGATACCCAGCCTCCGTAGGTGGCGGTGAAGCCGCTGATGGTCAGCTCTGCACCTGCTGCCTGGCCAAAGGCAATATTTACGCCGCTGGTGAGAATAACCAGCGCTGTCAGTGTACAGATAACGATGGTGTCCATGAATACTTCAAAGATACCGAAGAAGCCCTGCTGTACCGGCTCCTTGATATCGGAGGCCGCATGGGCAATAGATCCGGTACCCAGACCGGCTTCGTTGGAGAAAATACCCCGGGAAACACCCTTTTTCATACCGATAAACATGCTGCCCACGACACCGCCGGTGATAGCCTTGGGATCAAAGGCACTGACAAAGATCTGAGAAAAGGCGTAGGGAATATGGCGATAATTGATGGCCAGTACACCCAGTGCCAGGAGCACATACATAACTGCCATAAAGGGAACCAGCTTCTCTGTTACGATACCGATACGTTTCAGACCGCCTACCAGTACCATGGCGATGAGCAAAGCGATAAAGATACCGATGATCAGATTGATGGTGGGAACAAAATCCGTGCTGCATACCTGGAAATTTTCCAGTACGCTGTCAATGGCCGTAATAATGGTATTGACCTGAGTGGCGTTACCGGTACCAAATACCGTAAGAACACCTAATCCGGCGTAAAGGACAGCCAGGAAATGCCAGTTTTTGCTGAGACCGTTCTTGATATAGTACATGGGGCCGCCTACCCAGTCCCCTTCCCGGTTCTTTTCCCGGAAGTGAACGGCCAGAGTAACCTCGGCAAACTTGGTACACATACCCAGAAGGGCGCTGCACCACATCCAGAATACAGCTCCCGGTCCGCCGATAGCGATGGCACCGGCTACACCGGCAATATTTCCCGTACCTACTGTGGCTGCCAAAGCCGTACATACTGCCTGGAAGGGGGTCACCGAACCGTCGGAGGCCTCTTTCTTGCTGAAAATACGGCCGATGGTGCATTTCATGGCATAGCCGAACTTACGTAACTGAATAAATCTGGTTCTGCAGCTGAGGAGCAGGCCAACGCCGATGATGCAGATCATGGCGGGAACGCCCCACACAAAATTGTTGACTGCGCTGTTAAGTGAAATAATGAAATTCAATGCTTTAACTCTCTTTTCTATTGATGTACTTTATTTTATACCACGGTTACCTGTCTCCAGTCCAGAAGCATTCGCATCCGTGACCTTCCTACTATAGCATACTCTTTCCCGAATGGCTATCCCCCAAAAAAATACCCCAGAATATAAAAATATTCCGGGGTAGCGTCTTTGCCAGTCGATTTATAATTTTGAAAAGCCATAGCCACTTACAAGACCATCCACTCTTTTTCCCTCTTTACACAGTGGACAGTTATGGCTGCTATAGGTAGTGTACCCCGGTATATCTCTTCTGGAAAATACCGAAAGTACCGGCATATCTGCGACTTTGCTGATAGCACTGAAGATCGCAGCAATACCTGTGATCTTACCGCCATAGTATAACAGACTGTTAATGGTGTTGGCAAGTGTATTTCCTGTGGTAATGGAACCTGCGAGGATCATAATATTTTTTCCCTCGATCATCATCTTGTTGTTATCCCTGAATACCAGCTGTCCGTTATGGATGATCTCCGGAGATACAATGTACATAGTCTGGTGAGCGTTTACGGAGATCACACCGCTTCGGGTAAGTGTCTCCGCCAGAAAGGCACCGATAACCTCTGTGGCATCAAGGCAGACAATGGTGTCGATAGGTGTAGAGGATCCATAGGCGGAAGCCAGAACGTCGGCAATACGCTGAGCCTCCGAACAGCGGGTTTTCATGGTCGTCATATCCAGATAATGGGTAATATGAGACTGGGTGGTGGCGAAATGACCCGGAAGGATCTTCAGCGGTATCCGATTATCTTTTTCCGAGTAGATTTTATACATATCTTCCATAGCATACCCTCCTTCAGTGCGTTACTGTTGTGCTTACACAAAGCTCTAGGGTAATTATACCATTCGTATAGGAATTCGTGGAAAAAAATCGAAATACGATTTGCTGAAATATTTTCGTTTTTTTATGCATTTTGCAGAAAACATCCGAATTATAAGATAACATCCTTCAGCTTACGGGTCATGTATTCCTGCACCTTTCCGGCCAGAGGCTGATGCTCTTCAAGAGTAAACTCCGGATCCAGGGAAAGCAGCTCTCCCACCTCCCGGGAGGCCTGCTGTAAAAGCTCTGCATCCCGGTAAATATCTCCGATGGCAAAGTCCATAAGTCCGCTCTGGCGTATGCCGAAGAAATCTCCCGGGCCTCTCAGCTTCATATCCTCATCGGCGATCACAAAGCCATCGTTGGTCTTGTTCAGGATCTCCAGACGCTTCTTATTTTCCTCTTTATCGTCACTGCTGATGAAAATGCAATAGGATTGATCTGCCCCACGGCCTACCCGGCCTCGCAGCTGGTGCAGCTGTGCCAGACCGAAGCGCTCCGCATTTTCCACCATCATCACCGTGGCGTTGGGCACGTTAACCCCTACCTCCACTACGGTAGTGGACACCAGCACCTGTATCCTGTTGGCAGCGAAATCCGCCATGACCTCATCCTTATCTGCCGGGCGCATCTGACCGTGAAGCAGCCCTACCGTATATTCCGGGAAGATCTGTCGGCATTTTGCCGCATACTCGATAACGTTTTCTGCCTCGATCTCCTCGCTGGCCTCCACCATGGGACAGATAATATACACCTGATGTCCCGCCTGAAGCTCTTTCTCCATAAATTTATACGCCGTATTTCTGTAGGAGGTGTTTACCACACAGTTTTTGATGGGCAGACGTCGGGCCGGTTTTTCATCCACTACAGAGATATCCAGGTCCCCGTAAAGGATCATAGCCAGGGTTCGGGGAATGGGGGTTGCACTCATTACCGCTATATTGGGCTTTTCTCCCTTGGCAGAAAGTGCCTCCCGCTGGCGAACCCCAAAACGATGCTGCTCATCGGTAATGACCAGCCCCAGCTTGTGGTACTGTACTCCCTCCTGAATCAGGGCATGGGTACCGATGATAAAGGTGGCCGTTCCCTGAGAAATACTCTCCCGGGCTTCTCTCTTTTCCTTTGCCGTACAGGAACCGGTGAGAAGCACCACCTGGGCGGGATCCATATCGTTCTCCTCCAGCAGGGCACAGAGATCCCCGTAATGCTGTCTGGCCAGAACCTCTGTGGGTGCCATCAAAGCACTCTGATAGCCGTTTTCCTGAGCCATGATCATAGCCAGAAAGGCCAGGATCGTCTTACCGCTGCCCACATCACCCTGGATCAGACGATTCATAAGACGGGGCGAGGCCAGATCCTTCTCCATATCGTTCCATACCCGCAGCTGAGCCTTCGTCAGTCGATAGGGTAAAGAGTCCATTACCTCCTCCGTTTTCCATCCGGCTTCCATAGAATAATGGTTTACGGTATCCTCCTGACCGTTTTTCAGCTTCTGCATACAGAGGATGAAGAGGAAAAATTCCTCAAAGGCCAGTCTCTTCCTGGCTTCCAGAAACAGTCCCTGATTTTTCGGAAAATGTATACTCTCCATGGCCTCCCGAAGAGACATAAACCCATAAGCCTTCATAAGCTCGTCAGGCATCCATTCCTTCAGCACAGTGGTATCCAGTGCCAGACGCACCAGCTTACCCAGGGCTTTATGGGAAATTCCTGCGGTAAGACTGTAGAGGGGCTGCATGGTACCGCAGACCTCATCATATTTTCCCAGGGTAAATACCTCCGGCTGTTCCATGGTGAGGCGGTTATTTTTCATCGTCACATTTCCCCGAAACACAAAAACAGCCCCCCGTTTCAGCGTGGATCTGAGAAAAGGCATATTAAACCAGGTAAGGGTAAGCTTCCCGGTAACATCCTGTACGGTGGTGGTAATGATGGTCAGCTTTTTGGCGGTACGCAGCTCTACCGGTGCCGTGATAACGGCCTGCACGGCACACTTCTGTCCCACCTGACACTCTCCCAGGGAAACCGATTTGCCATAGAGATCATATTCCCGGGGATAATCCCGCAGCAGATCTCCTACGGTGTACAGCCCCAGCTTCTGCAAGAGCTTTTCTGTCTTTTCTCCTACCCCCTTCAGGGAGCGTATGGGTTCCTGTTCATACATACGTTTTACCTCAAAAAAGCTGCTGCGTCGATTCAGGCGCAACAGCTTTCAGCAATCCAATATTATTCAACGGAAATAATGCAATAGTAGATGGGCTGACCTCCTGCATTTACCTCAACATCACAGTCCGGATATTTTTCTTCCAGCTCAGCAGCCAGTTCATCGGCAGCCTCCTCGGAATACTCCTCGCCGTAATAAATACTGATCAGCTCAGTATCTTCATCTGCCATAGCCTCTACAGCTTCTACAGCTACTCCCTGGATCTGGGTTCCTACAGCCAGAATACCGTTATCGCCCACAGCCATGATATCGTTCTCATGGATCTCTTTGTCATCGATATGGGTATCCCGCACAGCGTAGGTGATCTGGGCTGTCTTTACCAGAGAAATAGCCTCCAGCATAGCTGCCTCATTCTCCTCAACAGACGCCTCCGGCACATAACCGATAAGAGCGCTTAAGCCCTGGGGAATGGTCTTGGTGGGGATAACAATGATCTGTTTATCCTCAGTGAGGTCTCTGGCCTGATTAGCGGCCATAACAATATTCTTATTGTTCGGCAGGATAAAGATCGTATCTGCATGCACCTTCTTGATAGCATTCAGCATATCTTCAGTACTGGGATTCATGGTCTGACCGCCTTCGATAAGGTAATCTACACCCAGTTCCTTGAAAATATCAGCCATGCCGCTGCCTACGGAAACGGAGATAAAGCCTACGGGCTTATTCTCTACTGCCTCTTCCTGCTGGGTCTCCCGGGCTTTGGCTTTTTCCTGCAGGGCTGCCATCAGCTCTGCATCCTCTTCACGCTCTTTATCTGTAGTATCATGAAGGTTATTGACAGAAATCGCTGTCAGAATACCGTAATTCAAGGCCTTAGTCAGGGCAAGTCCGGGATCGTTGGTGTGCATATGCACTCTCAGCTTTCCGGAATCTGTCTGATAAACTACAGATTCACCCAGAGAGGCCATATATTCCTTTACTTCCTTCACAGATTCCGGTGCCAGAGGGCCTGCCGGACGGATCTTGAAGGCTGCACAGTAGGTATATTTCAGTACCTCCGGCTGGCCATCCTCGCCACCCACGGTAACATCCTGGCCGATAAATGCCAGATATGCTCCCTCCAGAATACACATAAGACCCTGTCCGCCGGAATCCACCACGCCGGCTTCCTTCAGAACGGGAAGCATATCCGGTGTTTTTTCCAGTGTTGCCTTACCTTCCTCGATCACCTGACGAAGGAATTCCTCTGTGGTCAATTCCTGCTCATCTGCTGTAGCTGCCAGTTCACGGGCCTTTTCTGCGATTCCCTTGGCAACGGTAAGAATAGTACCCTCCTTAGGCTTCATAACAGCCTTGTAGGCTGTCTCGCAGGATTTTTCCAGAGCAGCTGCCAGATCAGCGATGTCCAGCTCCTCTTTCTCCTTGATGGATTTGGTAAAACCTCTGAACAGCTGAGAGAGAATAACACCGGAGTTACCTCTGGCTCCCCGAAGAGATCCTGAGGACATGGCTTTGGCAATAGCCGCCATCTGAAGCTCCTGAAGCTTTTCTACCTCTCCTACAGCTGAAAGGATCGTCATGGTCATGTTGGTTCCTGTATCACCATCCGGTACCGGGAATACATTCAACTCATTGATCCATTCTTTTTTAATTTCCAGATTTCTGGCCCCGGACAGGAACATCCGGGCCAACATCTGCGCATCTATTGTACTTGCAGACATAAAGTGTCCTCCTTAAACTCAATCAATTACACGAATTCCTTCTACGAGAACATCAATATGCTCTACTTCCATACCTGTGAATTCTTCTACCTTATGTTTCACGCTGTCCATCAGATTGTCAGCTACTGCACTGATGCTGACACCATAGGCTACGATTACATGAAACGAAAGGGAAATCTTATTGTCTGTCACTGTAGCATTTACACCCCGGCGCAGACTTTCTTTCTTCAAAAGCTTAAATACACCGTCTTTGACGCTGACGGCAGCCATACCTACGATACCGAAAACCTCCATCGCAACACTGCCGGCATATGAAGCAATAACGTCGGAATCAATGGTAATCTGGCCCAAATCTGTACTCATATGACCTTTCATATCGTTTCCTCCATAGGTTGTAATTCATTTTGTACCAAAAGAACTGTGGTTATTATACATTGTTTCAGCGCAAAAGGAAATATTAATTTTCAAAAAGAATAAATTTCTCTTGCAAATTCATTTTTCATCTGATAGAATAACTTATGTTGCAGGTCTGTATGCAGACTAGTATATGTCAAGGAGGTGCTAATCATGGCAAAGTGTGCAATTTGTGAAAAAGGTGCTCATTTCGGAAACAATGTGAGCCATTCTCATAGAAGATCCAATAAAATGTGGAAATCCAACATCAAAACCGTTAAAGCTAACGTAAACGGTACTGTTAAGAGAATTCATGTCTGCACTTCTTGTTTAAGATCTGGTGCAGTAGAAAGAGCTTAATCAAAGATACTAAAGCAGCATTTCGGTGCTGCTTTTTTTCTGCCCAAAAATCAAATATTTCATACAAAAAAGGTGCCCTCTCCCGGACACCTTTTCTTATCTCTATCTTGTCATCTTTATTAATTCCTGAAAAGCCGCTTCGCCAAAGAGCGCCAGATCATGATCCTGCTCTCCTGTGCCGCCGCTGATACCCAGACCGCCTACGATCTCACCGTCTACCCGAAGAGGAATGCCCCCTCCGAAGATCACGATACGTCCGCCGTCCAGCTTGTCCACACCGTAAAAGGTACCTCCGGGCTGTGCCAGCTTGGACAGCTCCATAGTGGACATCTTTACGGCTACAGAGGTATAGGCCTTTTTGGTGGCTACATCATAGCTAACCAGGAAGGCATCATCCATACAATGTACGGCTATGGGATTTCCATGGGCATTGCAAAGAGCGATAACCGCCTTCTGTCCCAGTGCCTCAGCACGTCTTTCTATTATTTCCATCAGCTGCTTGGCTGTGGCAAGATTCAATACAGGTGATCCCATGATCCCTTACCCCTTTTCTTCGTTCTACCTGTCCAGTATAAGCTTTGTGCCTGTCGGTGTCAATCCCGTAATCACCGGCACACGGCTATAGTATAGGAAGCAGTAAAGGCTTCTCCGCCTTCCAGACGCTGCTCATACTCCCGCTCTTCCAGACTTCCGGTAAAGCCTACGGCATCACTTCTGCCGTACCAGGGCTCCAGACAGACAAAGGGTGCTTTCGTCTCCGCCGGTGACCAGAAACCGAAAAGCGGTGCGTCAAAGCTAAGCATTACATAGGGTCTGCCGTCTTT
>CAZUBP010000026.1:9462-10917 GCA_964618605.1 uncultured Lachnospiraceae bacterium
CCGATGGAAAAATACATGGTCTCATCTGCCGGATTTGTCACCTTCCAATTAACACGAAGGGTGCTGTTTTGCAGCTCATAGCCAATTTCCAACGTAAAATCAAAAGGATACTGTTCCTTTGTCTTATCTGTCTGCTTCAGCACAAAGGTAATGCTGTCGTTTTGATGGGACTGCAGCGTAAATTCCATTTCTCTGGCAAAGCCATGCTGCTGCATATGATAGGTTTTTCCTTTATACCGGTACTTCCGTTCCTGAACGCCCCCTACAAAGGGAAACAGAATGGGGGATGACCAGCCCCAGTGGATGGGATCTCCGTTCCACAGCAGCTCCTTCTGATCTGCTTTGCGCACAAGGGAAATCAGCTCAGCTCCCTGGGTGCGAATCGTTGCTTTAAGTTCTCCGTTTTCTAATGTATAGTTCATCTTCCTATCCTCCATTACGGCTTATCCTGACAAAAAATATAGTACCCAATCAGCATCAGTCCTGCTGACAGGGCAAAATTCCAGATCTTATCCGGCAAAAATAACTGAATAAACATACCGAATCCCAACCAGAAACAAAGAAAGCCCACTAATTGGTTCATCTGTCACCTGATGACGGTTATCTTATTCTATACATATGCAGGGATCAGGCTTCTGATTCTTTTTCCTTCTTTTCCGGCAGATCCTTCTCTACAAAGCGGTCTGCCAGATCCGGTACCATATCCAGGATCTTGGTCAATGCATCCTGATTCTTTACATTCACCAGACGGGTGCCGTTGGGTCCGATCACCAGAATAGCGCTGGGACTCATCTTTCCTCCGATACCGCCGCCTGCCTTGTTCTTGCTTCCCTCAGCAAAAGCACCGGCGCCTACGGCAAAGGACACATCCACCAGAGGAAGAAGGGTAACCTCTCCCACGGTAATGGCTTCACCTACTACGGTACGGGTAGACAAAAAGCTGTCCATTCCCGAAAATAATGATTCTACTGTACTCTTGAATCCGCTGTCTGCCATGATTCAGACCTCCTTTTTTCTGATTTTGCGTATAATATATTGTATATTTTTATCGATCAACAGGCTCAGGGCTATATATACCAACAGGCAGCCATAGAGTCTTCCCTTAAGGGACAGGGAGCCAAAGAAAACCTTCTCCTGAAAATCCGGTGTCACCCGGATGCTGTCTCCGTAGATGGGGTACAAGGGTGCGATCATCGCCAGGATAGTGCCCGTGTCCCCGGGATCCTCCAGGCCGAAAACCACGCTGCCCTTCAGCTTCTTTGGTATAATGTGCCGCAAAAGGCGTTTTACCTTTTTCCATACCAGAGGCACCGCTTCACGGATCTCCTGCCGCTGCACAAAGGCTTTGATCTCCTCTGCCCGGTGTACCGCCTTTTTTCCTGCATCTACCGGCTTTTTGATAGCCGCCACGATTTTTTTCGGCAGGGCGATCAGATTTTTGATACCACTGCCTAT
>CAZUBP010000026.1:11017-12188 GCA_964618605.1 uncultured Lachnospiraceae bacterium
GAGGTTTCCTCTTTTGGCGGCTCAAGGACCGGTTCCAAAAGCTTAGGCGCTTCGTGAGGCTCTTCCTTCGGTTTCGAAATATCCTCTGTCTTTTCCGTCACCGCAGCCTTTTTCGGAGCAGGCTCTTTCTTTGGGGGAGAAGACTTTTTGCGCCACCTCTCTTTAAAACGCTTCAGGTCATCCGGCGTGATACCGAAAATATGCAATTGTACTACCGGTGATGTGCCCTCCAGTCGGACGGACAGCCGCAGCAGCCGTCCCAGCCAGGATATCTCTCCACCGGCCTTTAATTTCCCCTGTTCTTCCTTTTCTATCTCTCCCTTGTATCTCACAGGACAAAACAAAACAAGAAATACAAGCAACAGCACAATTCCCAGAAGAATCAGCAGGAGTATACCGATCACTTTCAGTATGCCCAATAATATCGTCACCATAACGATCACTGTATTCCTTCCTGTTTTTCTATAAATTCTCTCAGACGCCCCGGCATTCCCGCCGCCTGAGCATCCTCAACGATCTGATACAGCAGCTCCACAGCTTCACCGTAATCTGCTGCCAGACCCACGATCAGCGGCAGCCTTTCTCCCAATGTGGGCTGATACAGCTCCAGGGCGGAAAGGATATCCAGCTGGGAATCCGGTAAAGCAGAAAGGGTGATCACATATATCCCTGTGAGATGATGCCCTGTCTCCACATGCTGCATACATCTTTTTTTCTTTTTTTCCATACGTGTTCCCACGTAGAGATGCCTGTACCATTTTACCATAGATGTGTTTTCCCTGCCCTTTGATATTAAGAAAAAAAGAGAGATAACCTCTCTCCTTTTGTTCTGTCAGAAATATTTGCGAGTTCCCCAAAGATTGGAACGTCTCAGCTCCTGATACTGCTGGTAGGCCTGTTCCAAGATCTGTCGTTCATTGGAAAACTTAAGAAGATGGTAAGCTTCATGGAATTTATAATATCCCGAATCAACGAAATATTCTTCTCTTTGCGGTTTGCTGTAATAGCTGTCTGCCATCATCAGATACCAGTGAACCTCTTTTTCCACCACATCATCGGGTATGGAAAAGGAATACTGACTTTTGCCTACGTATTTGATAATGGATGCATGAACACCGCTCTCTTCTGCAACCTCCCGCAAAGCAGTCTCTTTGTATTCTTCGCCTGCCTC
>CAZUBP010000027.1:0-12138 GCA_964618605.1 uncultured Lachnospiraceae bacterium
GGGGATCAACACGTGCTGTACACGGATTGCCCTCCAGATCGAAGTACAGGAATACTTCAGCACCCAGAAGCTCGTAAACGTTAACCTTTGCCTCAACAACAGCTTCGCTGGAAGCAACAACTTCGGGATCATCGGAGATATTCTCAGGACGAATACCCATAACAACAGTCTTTCCGTCATAGCCCTTCTCCAGAAGCACTGCAGCCTTGTCAGCGGGAGCTTTCAGAGTGTAGGGACCAACCTTCAGATCAGCACCGTCACCGTTCTTAACAACAGTAACATCGATGAAGTTCATCTGGGGAGAGCCGATGAAGCCTGCTACGAACAGGTTGATCGGGTTATCATACAGTGTCTGCGGGGTATCTACCTGCTGAACAACACCGTCTTTCATAACAACGATTCTGGTACCCAGAGTCATAGCCTCTGTCTGGTCATGTGTTACATAGATGATGGTAGCTTTCAGTCTGTCATGCAGCTTGGAGATCTCGGTACGCATCTGTACACGAAGTTTTGCATCCAGGTTGGACAGGGGCTCATCCATCAGGAATACCTTGGGAGAACGAACGATAGCACGTCCCATGGCAACACGCTGTCTCTGACCACCGGACAGAGCCTTCGGTTTACGATCCAGCAGTTTCTCCAGATCCAGGATCTTAGCGGCGTTGCGAACAGCCTTGTCGATCTCGTCCTTCGGAACCTTTCTCAGTTTCAGACCGAATGCCATGTTGTCATATACGGTCATATGAGGATACAGAGCGTAGTTCTGGAAAACCATGGCGATATCACGATCCTTCGGCTCTACGTCGTTCATAACCTTTCCGTCAATTTCCAGTGTACCTTCGGAGATCTCTTCCAGACCGGCAACCATACGAAGTGTAGTGGATTTACCGCAGCCGGAGGGGCCTACGAAGATGATGAATTCCTGATCAGCGATTTCCAGATTGAAATCTTTTACGGCTTCAAAGCCATTGGGGTATCTCTTATAAATACCTTTTAATGATAAACCTGCCATGTGTTTGGCCTCCCGTTTCTTTATTTGATGGTCTCATTATAAGCAAAGAAGGAAAAAGAAGGTATGACAGTATCTCCAAAAAAAGGAAATGGAAATGGGCAAATTGCTAAATAGTAGCAATTATATGAAAAATTTGCCCATTAATCTATCAGCACCCGTTTTCGCTCCCGATAATATACCGGTGTCAGTCCCCAGCTTCCGGCTGCGGCGTAAGCCGGCACCAGATTACAGCCTACATTCTCCGGATAATGGGCGTCGCTGCCGATGGTGACATAGCGGCCCCCCAGATCCCGATACCGCATACAGATCTGTTTTAAGGCGGCTACGGTAAACATGCCGTCAAACAGCCGGGTATTGATCTCCAGACATTTATCCTTTTTCACCAGGGTGGACAGGATACGGTCGAACAGCTCAGGATATTCGTCATAGTAAAGCAGGGCATCCTTGTAGGGAGCCACACGGCTGATGTAGTCGATGTGTCCCAGGGTGTCGAAATCATCAAAGTCCGTTACCATCTGGGCCATTACCTCCAGATATTCCCTGTAAGACTCTTCCTTGGAGGCAAACATGGCGAAAAATTCCGGATAGTAAATATCGATGGAACGGATAAAGTGGATGGAGCCGATGACCATATCGAAGGGGTGGGAACGGACGGTCTCCTGATTTCGCTGGTTGGTGTCCTCGGTCATGCCGATTTCCACTCCCAGCAGGAGACGGTCATTTCGATAAGGGGAAAGCTCCTTAAAATAAACCTCCGGATCAAAGCAGAACTGGGAGGGATCCCCAAAAGCATAATCAATATGCTCTGTGAGGATCACTCCCAGATCACGTTCTTTCTGGGCCGCTAAAAGATCCGGAAAGGTCATACCGCTGTCCGTGGAATAGGGCAGGGTATGAATATGTGTATCAAACATTATTTCGCAAAGAGGCTGCGGAAGCGCTTCATAGCTTCCACGGTGTTCTCGTAGCTTCCGAAAGCGGTCAGACGGAAATAGTTCTTACCGTTTTCACCGAAGCCTTCACCCGGGGTTCCCACCACCTGGATGTTTGTCAGCAGGTAATCAAAGCACTCCCAGGCATCCATGCCGTTGGGGCACTCAAACCAGATATAGGGAGAATGGATACCGCCGGTAAAGGGAATACCCAGTTCGGTCATGGTATCAGCGATCACCTTGGCATTTTTCTTGTAGTAAGCCAGATTCTCCTGGCACTCAGCCATACCCTCATCGGTAAATACCTCAGCAGCAGCGTGCTGGATAATGTAGGCTGTGGAATTGTATTTGGTGCTCTGACGACGGTTCCACATAGCGTTCAGAGACATCTCTGTACCGTTGGAAGCGGTGAATACCAGCTCCTTGGGCACTACGGTGTAACCGCAGCGGGTACCGGTGAAGCCGGCTGTCTTGGACAGAGAGCAGAACTCGATGGCACATTTCTTAGCACCCTCGATGGAATAGATGCTTCTGGGCAGCTCGGGATCGGTGATGAAAGCCTCATAAGCAGAGTCAAAGAGGATAATAGCCTCGTTAGCCAGTGCATAATCCACCCACTCCTGAAGCTGAGCCTTGTTGTAGCAGGCACCGGTAGGATTGTTGGGGGAGCAAAGATAGATCAGATCTACATGCTGGCTGTGATCGGGCATGGGCAGGAAACCGTTCTCAGCGGTACCGTTCATATAGATAACGGAATTGCCGCACATAATATTGGTATCCACATAAACCGGGTAAACCGGATCGGGAATCAGGATCACATTGTCATGAGCGAAAAGATCGGTGATATTACCGGTATCGCTCTTGGCACCGTCGGAAATGAAGATGGCAGCGGGCTCTACCTCCACACCGCTCTTTTTGTAGTATGCGCTGATAGCGTTGCGCAGCTCCTCGTAACCCTGCTCCGGACCATAGCCCTTGAAGGTCTCGGCGGAAGCCATCTGGTCTACGCCCTCATGAAGAGCCTTGATGACCTTGGAGGTCAGAGGTTTGGTAACGTCACCGATACCCAGACGAATCACCGGTTTGTCCGGATTGGCTGCTGTGTAGGCAGCGGTGCGGTGAGCAACCTCTGAGAAAAGGTAGCTGGTTTTCAGACGCAGAAAGTTTTCGTTTAACTTAGGCATAATAAAGCATCCTTTCTTATATGTACATATACGTTAGTTTTAACAAATCAGAGTAATTCTAGCAAAAAGGAAAGTATGTGTCAATAAAATGGGGGCAGGTCTCTTGCATTCCCCGGATGTTTCAAGTACACTCTTTATAAATCGGAGGAAAATCATGAAAAAGACGTATAAATTTACTATCGCTTACGACGGTACCCGCTACTTTGGCTGGGAGCATCAGCCGGACAGGGATACTATACAGGGCAAGCTGGAGAGCGTGCTGGAGCGGATGACAGGCACCTTTACCGACCTGCAGGGAGCCGGGCGTACAGATGCGGGGGTCCATGCCCGGGCAATGGTGGCCCATGCCGTGTTTGAGACGAAGCTTAGCTGTGAGGAAATACGGGACTACTTTAACCGGTATCTTCCCGAGGATATTGCCGTGAAGGATGTGGTGGTGGCCTCGGATCGCTTCCACGCCCGGTACAAGGCGGTGGGCAAGATCTACCAGTACACCTGCTTTGACGGCCCGGTAAAGCCCGTTTTTGACCGGAAATATGTGACTATCCTAAAGGAATCTCCCGATGTGGAGGCCATGCAGAAGGCCGCCGCCTATCTCACAGGAGAACAGGACTACCGTTCCTTCTGCGGCAATCCCCGGATGAAAAAATCCACGGTGCGCATTGTGGATACCATAGAGATCACGAAAAAGAGCGGCTATATCCGTTTTCGCTTCCATGGCACAGGATTTTTGCAGAATATGGTGCGGATCATGGTGGGAACGCTGCTGGAGGTGGGCTATGGCCGACTGCAGCCGGAGGATATGGTGAGGATATTGGAGGCCCGGGATCGCAAGGTGGCCGGTCCTACGGCACCACCCCAGGGTCTGATGCTGTTAAAAGTAGAATATTAGAGATAGAAAAATCCCCTGCATGGAGTGAGTCATGCAGGGGAAAAATGTATTGTCGCAGGAAACCTGCTCGGATAATAGGAAGCATACTGCAGAAAAAGAAAATTGAAAGGGAAAGGAAGAAAAAAACTACAGTATGCATATTAGCTTAGTAGGATAAGAGCTGCACTAAAAATTAGCAGGCAGCTTCCATACAGAATACCAGCATTGTGGAGATATCGGAAGAGTCGGAGAATTCCAGATCCATTTCCTTGATCTCTGCGGTATCAAATATAGAAGACATAGCCAACATCTTGGTCAGCTGAGACTTCAGATTCAGGCGATCCCCCTGGGGAGTGGTCAGATATACATCACCCTTACAGGAATCTACGGTCTCCAGAAACTGTGTAATGTTTGTAACGTTTCTTAATTTCATCTTTGTTACCTCCTTCAACAGGTAAAATCATCGTCTAGTTCTCTTCTTTACACCTGCATAATAACAGATGCCGTGGAGGCCGTCCATCATATTTCCCAAAAAATTTATACGTTTCTTAGATAATGTGACGAAAGTGTGAACTCGTTAAGTAAATATAAGGGCCAAAACAGGGAGAAACCCTTGTAAAATAAGGGGAAAACCCTATGTGAAGAATAGGTGAATTCCCGCCCCGGGCGGTTGATTTTTCCGGAGAAAAAGCATAGTATGTATTCTTAGTGAGTGCAATAAAAATGCAGAAAAACAGGGCGTTTTACAGATGGAGCAGCAACAATGGAAGAAGTAACGGAAAAGCAAAAAAAGGAACCAAAATCCAAGAAAAATATAAAATTCCCCTGGCCGGGGTGGTGGCCCTATGTGCGGGAGCATGCAGGCTGTCTGGCGTCGGTGCTCTTTGTCACCATGGTGATCACGGCGGCCTTTACCTTTCAGAAGTTTCTGGGAGGGCTGGAGAAATACGGGGATAATTTCACCCCGCCCCTTTCTCTGATCTCTGCGGCGGAATTTGTAAAGGATGACGGAGACAGTCTCTTTGACACCATGGAAAACTATTTCTGGGGCAGTCTACACCTGGGGTTTGTGGTATATCTGGCCCTGTACTGGGTACGGCGCATGGGCTTTTTCTTTGGGAAAAAGAAAATGGAGACCCTAACCATTATAGCGGCAGGGTTCAGAACCCTTCTGGCGGCCATTTTCTTCGTAGTCAGCCTCTGCTTTGATGCTGACACCATAGAAATGGCGCCGGACGCCTGGCAGGGCCTGTTAAATTGCCTCCGGCTGGAGCATTTCCTGGCGGTACCCTTAAACTATCTGTCCCGGGTGCCCTGGTGCTACGGCCGATGGATCCTGGCCTTTACGGTACCCGCCCTGCTGCTCACCAACTGGAGCCGGGTACGCAGCTGGGTGAAAAAGGCAGGAAAGGTGCATCCCCGATTCTTCATGTGCGCCATCGCCCTGGTGGTGGCTTCCGCAGGCTACGCCATCGTAGAGCTTTCCTGTGAGAGCAAGACCCTTATGTTTCTGAGCCTGCGCTTTTTTGCCTTCGGCTACTGGCTGCTGATCCTTATTTTCTTCTATATTGTAACCAGGAGAATCCAGGTGTCCGCCTGGATCTGTCTGGGACTGGCGGAATTTATCGGCCTGGGCAACTACTGTGTTATGCAGTTTCGGGGCTCCTACGTTATGTACGGAGATCTGCTGGTCATCGGCACAGCCATGGAGGTGGCAGGAAACTACAAGCTGGTGATGGACCGGTATTTTTATATTCCCCTGGCGATCACGGCTGTTGCAGCTCTGCTGGTGTGGGTTTTGTACCAGCCCCTGCGGGGAACGAAAGAGGAGCGGCTGCAGCGCAAACAGGAAAAGCTGCTGCGCAAGGGAACTCCTGAGGGAAAGAAGGCTCTCCGGAAACGATGGGGGTCTACAATTATAGGGCTATTATGCCTGAGCCTATTTGTAGGCGTGGGTATGTATAACGGATTTCTCTTTGATTACATCAAGGGAAACGGCTGGAACTACACCCAGGAGGTGGAGGAGCACGGCTACATGCCCTACTTTTTCAGCAATATCATGGCTACGGCCCAGGTAAAGCTGAAGGGCTATGACGCCGAGATCGCAGACAACGCCATAGAGGAAGGGGCTGCCGCCTATGAGGAGACCCATGAGACGACCACAGTGCAGGAACCCAATATCATCGTGATCCAGAACGAAGCCTTTTCCGACCTGTCGGTGGTCTATGATTACGAGCTCAGTGAGGACTGCCTGCCCTTTATTCACAGTCTGACGGAAAATACCCAGAAGGGCTACGTCAATACCTCCGTAACCGGCGGCCCCACCGCCAACACGGAATTTGAATTTCTGACCCGGTATTCCTTTGCCTATCTGTCCACCGGCTCTATCGCCTATGCCCAGTATGTCAAGGCCAAGATGCCCTCCCTGCTGACGGTGCTGCAAAATCAGGAAAATCCCTATTACACCATCGGCTTTCATCCTTACCACGCCTCCGGCTACAACCGGGAAAGCGTCTATCAGACTCTTGGGTTTGATGAGGGGATCTTTTACGAGGACACCACAGGTATGGATCGGATCCGCAGCCTGTTAAGCGACCGGGGAGACTATCAGGATGTGATCTCCATGTATGAGGAGAACAAGGCCACCAGAGAACAGCCCCTTTTCCTCTTTAATGTGACCATCCAGAACCATTCCCCCTTTACCTACCTGAACGACAATCTGGACAGCAAGGTGGAGGTGACCTCCTTTACGGGCACCAAGGGTATCAACAACTATTTCACCCTGATCCGGGAGTCGGACGCTGCCTTCCGGGAGCTGGTGGAGTATTTTGAAAATGTGGATGAGCCTACCATTATTCTGATGTACGGGGATCATCAGCCCTCCTGGGACGACGATTCCAAGAAGGTGTGGGATGAGCACTTTATTTCTGAGGATAGTGCTGAGCAGACCCGGGATAAATATTATGTACCTTATATTATGTGGGCCAATTACGATATAGAGGAATATGACGGCCTATGCTGGGGAGATAATCCCGGAGAGAAAAATGTGATCTCCATGAACTATCTTTCCTCCCTGCTGCTGGAAAATGCGGGGGTAGAGCTGTCGGACTACGATAAATACCTGCTGAATCTCAGGGAGACCATTCCCGCTATTACCAGCAAGGGCTGGTGGGACGCTCTGGGCACCTGGCATGACAATGCTGACGCCTTAAACCTCACAGAGGAGAGAAGCGATTACCATCAGATCTGCTACAATATTCTCTTTGATAAAAAGAACCATTTGTGGGAACGCTTTGAATAGAAAACAGAGAAGAGACAAACAAAAAAACAGCCCCTTAAAAAGGCTGTTTTTGTTTGCGTAAAATTAAAAGTCCGTGCGCCTCACGTCGAAACTCCCCCATGGGCGGTACACATACAGTTAACTCGGCCCAGGCTCCCTCACGGCACATGAAAGGTTCTGCTTAGTGCTGCTCCATTCCTGACCTGACACGGTTCACAGATTTTCATTGCGTAAGACCCGGGCGTCAACGCCACTTATATGCGGCAGCCCCACAGGAAGAGTACCTCGGATCGGCATCACCCCTGCTGTAGCGGATTGCAGGTACAGGGCACCGCTGGCTCCCCGGCTGCACGGACTTTAAAAGTATAGCCTGTTTTTTGCGGTTTGTCAATCTGAAGGGGGCGAAAAGTGGTTGTCACCTATGGCCAAATAAGGTATAATTTACCCGGTATAAGCGTTTTTTTCCACACTCAATGGAGGGATGAAGAAATGAAAAGAATTGGTCTGCTGACAAGCGGTGGAGATTGTCAGGCGTTGAATGCAACTATGCGGGGCGTCGTGAAGGGCCTTGCTAATGTCTGTGATGAGCTGGAGGTATACGGCTTCCTCAATGGCTATAAGGGCCTGATCTACGGAGACTATCGTATCCTTCAACCAAGAGAATTTTCCGGAATTCTCACCAAGGGCGGCACTATTTTAGGCAGCTCTCGTCAGCCCTTCAAGCTGATGCGTGTTCCCGACGAAAACGGTTTGGACAAGGTGGAGGCCATGAAGCAGACCTACCACAAGCTGCGTCTGGACTGTCTGGTGATCCTCGGCGGAAACGGTACCCAGAAAACAGCCAATCTTCTTCGGGAAGAGGGGCTCAACATCATTCATTTACCCAAGACCATTGACAACGACATATACGGTACGGATATGACCTTCGGCTTCTACAGTGCGGTAAATATTGCCACAGAGGCTATTGACTGTATCCATACCACAGCTGCCTCCCACAACCGCGTATTTATCGTGGAGGTTATGGGCCACAAGGTTGGCTGGCTGACTCTCTACGCCGGACTGGCCGGAGGCGCCGATATTATCCTCTTGCCGGAGATCCCCTACGATATCGATAAGGTAGTAGGCAAGATCGACGAGCGCAGCAAGGCCGGTAAGGGCTTTACCATCCTGGCAGTAGCCGAAGGTGCTATTTCCAAGGAGGATGCAGCCCTGGGCAAGAAGGAATTAAAGAAAAAACAGGCCAAGGATGCCCAGAAATACCCCTGCGTATCCTACAAGGTAGCGGCTGAGATCCTGGAAAAAACAGGTCAGGAGATCCGTGTTACCGTGCCGGGACATACCCAGCGAGGCGGCAGCCCCTGCCCCTATGACCGTGTACTGTCCACCAGATACGGTGCAGCAGCTGCACAGGCCATTATGGAAGAGGATTACGGCTACATGATCGGCCTGGTAAACGGCGAGATGAAGCGTGTACCTCTGGAAGAAAGCGCAGGCAAATTAAAAATAGTAGATCCGAAGAGTTCCATTATTGCTGAGGCAAAGATGACCGGCATCAGCTTCGGAGACTGATCGGACAAGGAGTAGACTTCATGAGCTATGTTGCTCTGTATCGTAAATTCCGCCCCGCCACCTTTGAGGAGGTCAAGGGGCAGGATCATATCGTAAAAACACTGAAAAATCAAATGCGCACAGACCGCCTTGGCCATGCCTATCTTTTCTGCGGTACCCGGGGTACGGGTAAGACCTCCGTAGCCAAGATATTGGCCAAGGCGGTCAACTGTGAACATCCCGTAGACGGAAGCCCCTGCAACCAGTGTCCCACCTGTAAGGCGATTCAGGCAGGCACTTCTATGAACGTTATCGAGATCGATGCGGCTTCCAACAACGGCGTGGACAATATCCGGGAGATCCGGGAGGAGGTAGCCTACCGTCCCACAGAGGGCCGGTTCAAGGTCTACATCATCGACGAGGTGCATATGCTTTCCACCGGTGCCTTTAACGCCCTGTTAAAGACCCTGGAAGAGCCCCCCTCCTACGTGATCTTTATCCTGGCCACCACCGAGGTGAACAAGATCCCCATTACCATTCTGTCCCGGTGCCAGCGCTACGACTTCCATCGTATTTCCCTGGGCACCATCGCCGACCGGCTTCAGGAGCTTCTGGAGGTGGAAGGCATCCGGGCGGAGGATCGGGCTCTGCGCTACGTGGCCAAGGCGGGAGACGGTTCCATGCGTGATGCTCTCAGTCTGCTGGATCAGTGTATCGCCTTCCATTTCGGCGAAAAGCTGACCTATGAGAATGTGCTGGAGGTACTGGGTACCACCGACTACGAGGTATTCAGCCGTATGCTCCGGGATATTCTGCACCAGCGGGTATCCTCCTGTATTGACACCCTGGAGGAATTGATCTATAAAGGCAAGGAGCTGACCCAGTTTACCGGGGATTTCACCTGGTATCTCAGGAACCTTTTGCTGTTAAAGACGGAGGGGGAGAGCGCCCAGGCCCTGGACGTATCCCAGGAAAATCTGCGCCTTTTGCAGGAAGAGTGTGAGATGGTGGATGCTTCCACCCTTATGCGCTTTATTCGTATACTGTCAGAGCTCACCGGGCAGCTTCGCTATTCCACCCAGAAACGGGTGCTGGTGGAGGTGGCTCTGATCAAGCTGTGCAAGCCCCAGATGGAGACGGACACAGCCTCCCTGCTGGAGCGCATCCGGGCCCTGGAGGAAAAGGTGGAAAAAGGACTGGTGGTGCAGGCCGCCCCGGTTTCCCAAGCCCCTTCTGCGGTGCCCACGAAAAACCCCGAGCCTGCCCCTGCTCCGGAGCCGGAAAAGGCTACCCCGGAGGAATTAAAACAGGTGGCGGACCATTGGCGGGAGATCATAGGCAAAAGTGGTCGCCTGCTGCGGGCTGTATTGGAAAATTCGGTGCCTAAGTACAATGCTCAGGCACAGGATAATATATTGTATCTGGCGGTCAACACCCCCAACAACGGGTTCGGACTGTCGGATAGACAGCTGACGGAGCTTCAGGATATTATTCTGGAGACCGTACACAAAACTGTGGAGATCCAGGAGGTCACCGTGAAAAATGACGGTCCGTCCCTTCGGGATCTGGCAATCAAAGAAACGCTCTCCCAGGAGATCGACTTCCCCGTATCTGAGGAAGAAGCTCCTGACGAGTGGTAAAAAAGGAGAAAACATATGGCAAAAAGAGGTGGATTCCCCGGCGGCATGGGTATGCCGGGTAACATGAACAATCTGATGAAACAGGCACAGAAAATGCAGAAGCAGATGGAAGAGAGCCAGAAGGCTCTGGAGGAGAAAAGCTACACAGCAGCTGCAGGCGGCGGAGCCGTAGAGGTGACCATTTCCGGTAAAAAGGAGATCACCGCTGTAAAGCTGGCAGAAGAGGTAGTGGATCCCGACGATATCGAGATGCTGCAGGATCTGATTATGGCAGCCGTGAACGAGGCTCTTCGCAAGGCGGAAGCAGATTCCGCAGCAGTGATGTCCAAGCTCACCGGCGGACTGGGCGGAGGATTTCCTTTCTAAATGGAATATTACAGCAAAGCCATCAGCCAGCTCATTCAACAGCTGTCCCGGCTGCCGGGTATAGGGCAGAAATCGGCACAGCGGCTGGCCTTTCATATTATTAATATGCCCCAGGAACAGGTAGAGAAGCTGGCAGCCTCCATGACCGAGGCGAGAGCCAATATTCGGTACTGCAAATGCTGTCAGACCCTGACAGACCAGGAGACCTGTCCCATCTGTGCCAACCCCAAAAGGGACCATTCCCAGATCATGGTCGTGGAGAATCCCCGGGATATGGCGGCCTACGAAAAAACAGGCAAATTCGAGGGGGTATACCATGTACTTCACGGGGCTATTTCCCCTATGATGGGTATAGGCCCGGAGGACATACGGCTGAAGGAGCTGATGCAGCGTCTCCAGTCTGATGTGTCCGAGGTGATCATCGCCACCAACTCCAGTCTGGAGGGAGAAACCACAGCTATGTATATTAGCCGTCTCATCAAGCCCACCGGTATCCGGGTGAGCCGTATCGCCAGCGGTGTTCCCGTAGGCGGCGATCTGGAATACATTGACGAGGTGACCCTGCTAAGAGCCCTGGAAGGCCGAGTGGATCTGTAAAGGGTACAACAAAATAGACCTATATGGATAAGAAAAAGAGGTGCGTCCCACAAGGGGTGCACCTCTTTTTATGATTTCCGGGGAGTCGGAGCAAAAAAAGGATCAGGAATAATCCCATAAAGAAGCCAGAGTTTCCTCTCCCCAGCTGTAGTCTGCCATGTACACATTATGGAAAGACTTGGTAAATTGCTCATTTCCCTTTAACAGTTCATAGTAATCGCACTGAATGGCGTTTACATCAATACTTCTGACACCGGCGTGATTGATCACAATGTGAGAAATGCCGTATTTCGTCAGGGTTTTCTTTAAGCCCATAGCCAGCTTACGATACCGGGCCAGCAGCTTGTCGTCCACCGTCTCATCCTCCCACAGATAACCGATAGCCTGATTGGTATTCAGGGTACCGCCGTTGCGGTCGATGAGCAGAGCCAGCAGCTCCTTCTCCTTGGCACTGGAGAAAACGATGGGGGTGCCGTCCAGGAACAGATCGAAATGCCCAAAGGTTCTGGCAAAGATCTGTTTGGAGGTAGGTGCCTCCTCGAAGTCCGGCAAAGGCTCTTCCAGCCGTTTCTTCCTTTCGGAAAGATTGCGGCAGCAAAGGAGTACGTGGAACGCATCCAGCTGTACCGCTACAGCCATATAATCAAACTTCTGGCTGTCCACCCAGTTCACATGGAACTGAGCCTGCAGAGGATGGGTGCTGTCTAT
>CAZUBP010000028.1:0-11945 GCA_964618605.1 uncultured Lachnospiraceae bacterium
ATTCCGGAAGCTCAATGCTCTCTCCCCGGGAAAGAGGATAGGCAAACTGTTCATTGAAAAGTCCCAGCACCAGACGGGTCTGGTCATACTGATCCTTTTCCACTTCTCCCTTAAAGCCTCCGCTGTAGGACAACAGGCTGCCGTATACACTGCCGCTTTCCTCTGTTGCCGTGTGCTCCGCCAGGATCATGGCGGGGTTGTGCTGGTGGCTGGAGGTACCTCTTCTGCTGCCGATGGACATGCTGATATGCTCAACCGGCAGACGTTCTACTAAACGCTCCATGGCATGACGGCCATGGAAATGAAGCAGATCATAGTCTCCACTGAGAAAATCCAGTACGGTACTGGCTGCCTTTTTCAGGGTAAAGACTGTGTCACCTTCATTTTCGATAACGACACTTTTGGTAATAACATCTGTATCCGTAAATACGCCGTACAGCAGGGTCACCTTCATGCCGTTTGCCTTATCCCGCAGGACGATCTTCAGCGTATCCGCCTCCGTTTCCCGGGCATAGGCACTGGGAAGATGGGAAAGTCTGTATTTTCCCGGTAAAATTTCATAAGAATCGTAGCAGAGGCTGCTGGCCTCTGCACGATTCTGGTTTTCCGTACGAAGTGCTACATTGCGATAATCACCACTTCCCCAGAAAGGATATTCCTGGGGAAGTGCATCCAGTGAGTAGGTACGGTCATTTGCAGCCTCCGCAGGATTTCCTGAGAACCCCCTGTCTGCGTAGGTCAGCAGGTAGTCCATATCCTGAGCCACCTTGCTGCCATAATATAGATGGAGCAGATAACCGTACCTATCAACTTTCATTTGATAGGCAGTATTTTTTGTTTCCAGTTTAAAAATCTGTGTGTTGGGATCAAAAATAATTGCCATAGTAAATAACCTTCTTTTTTCTAAAATTATTTCACAGCACCATTAACCACACCGTTCAGGATCTGTTTCTGACAGATAACATAGAAAATAAGAATCGGAATCAGTGATAACAGGTAAGAAGCAAATGCCAGGTTGTAGTTGGTTCCGAACTGAGACTGGAAGTTCAACTGTGCAAGAGGCAAGGTGTTCACGCCGGTACCTGCCATAATAACCAGGGGAGTCATAACATCATTCCATACGGCCAGAGCTGTGATAACAGCTACCGTTGCATGCATGGGTTTCATGATGGGGAAAATAATACTCCAGTAGGTTTTCCAGGTAGAGGCGCCGTCCACTTTTGCTGCTTCCTCTAGTGCTATGGGGATATTAACAAGATATCCTGAATACAACATGATATTCATCGGCATATAGAATACCACATACAGCAGGATAACGCCAACCCAGTTTCCTAAATGCATCACTGCAGTCTGTTTTGCCAGGGGCATCATCAGAATAGCAAAGGGTACGAACATACCGCTGACGATAAACAGATATACAAAATTGTAGAATTTGCTGTGTGCCCGGTTTCTGCCCAGTGCATAACCAACTGTAGAATGAACAAGTACACTAAGCACTACGGTGATAACACTGATCAGAAGGCTGTAGGCCAGAGAATGCCAGAAATCAATGATATCCATGGCACTCTTAAAGTTAGCAAGGCTCCAGGTCTTGGGCAGAGACAAAATACCGCTGACGCTGGTAGTCATCTCTGTGGGATCCTTAAAAGCGATCACAACCGTCAGATACAGCGGAAAAATAATGGTGATCAGACCCAGAATCAGGAGAATCTGGGCAGCTTTGTTGGTTTTTATCGTATCTTTTCCTTTCATTACAACTGCTCCTCCTTCTTACTGGATACGGTCATCTGAATAACCGAAAGGGTTACAATTACAATAAAGAAGATAACGGCGTTGGCACTCTGGAAACCAAACTGTCCGCCAGCCATACCATTATTGTAAATCAGGTAAGAGATGGACTCTGTACTCTGGGCAGGGCCACCCTTTGTCAATGCCATGATCTGATCAAATACCATCAGGAAGTTCTTGATACACAGAACCATGTTGATGGAAAAGAAAGGAATGATCAGAGGGAAGGTCAGATGTCTGAATCTGTTCCATCCGGTAGCGCCATCCAGATCACCGGCTTCGTATACATCCTCCGGCACCGTCTGGAGACCGGAAATGTAGATAATGGTATTCATGGCAATGGCCTGCCATGCACATACGATCAATACACCGATCCAGGCTGTTTTTTCGCTGGAAAGGATACTGGTGCTGAGACCTTTTGCACCTACCATCTTGAAGAATGCAGGCATCAGATAGGTAAAGAAGTAGTTGAAAATATAGGCAACAACCAAAGATCCCAGGATATTGGGCAGGAAATAGGCTGCACGGAAGAAGCTCTTGGCACGGATCTTGCTGTTTAATCCCAGAGCCAGAAGCAGACTCAGTACATTTACCACGATAGTGGCACAGATAGCCAGTTTGATGGTGAACAGGTAAGATTTACCTACACGGGCATCCTGGAAAAGATCAATATAGTTACGTAATCCTACAAAACTGAAGCTGCCGAAGCCCCGGGAATTCGTAAAGCTGTAGAAGAAGCCCTGAATCAGGGGGATCGTGTTAAAGCAGATGAACAATGCCAGTGCCGGGATCGTCATCAGCAAAAATGTTCTTTTTCTATCATTTTTCATTACAGACTACCTCCTAATCATTCGCATGCTTTGCTTCATAGTCCTGAACCTCCTGGATAATATCCCGGTTATATCTGGTCCAGTTCGTGTCAAAGGTTGCCAGGAAGCTGTCTGTGTCCTTCTCAATGAGATAGGTCTGCAGCAATGCGTCTACAGACATCTCAGAGGGATAATAATGATCCTGATAGTCGGTCATATTACCGGCGTTGATGTAGCTAACCATACCATCCAATGTAGATGACAGCTGGAAATCTCCCGTCTTGCAGGGGATAGAGGTCTGATCATCTATGTACTGCTGCAGGTTTTCCTGCTCCAGAAGGAAATCAAGGACCTCATAGGCGGCTTCTTTATTCTCACAGGCCTCCATTACGCAGAACTGCAGGTCAATACCGGAGTTCAGGGTATTGCCGTCAGCAGTGTCGCTGGCCGGGAAAACAAAGGAGTCAATGTTCATATCCGGGTTAACGGACAGGATCTGGGGTACTGCATAGCTACCGATGGTGTACATAGCGGACTCTCCATTGGCAAATGCGGTACAGGCATCATTGTAACCATAGGCGAAAGGATCGTCGGGACCGTACTGCAGCAGCTGCAGATACTTCTCAGCTGTCTCACGATACTGTTCCGTGAAGGTAGTCTGTCCCTTATTTACCTGTTTGGCGGCATCTGCATCTGCCAGGTCTACGGCCATAGCATTCCAGGGTGCCAGACAGGTCCAGGTATCCTTAAAGCCAAAATAGAATGGCAGTTCTCCCTCTGCCTGAATCTGCTGGCACAGATCAACAAGCTCCTGCCATGTGGTGGGAACCTCCCAGCCGTGCTCTTCAAACATATCCTTGTTATACAGGATACCTGCAGCATTAGCCACGTAAGGTACAGCAAAGGTTCCGTCTACGGGTACCAGCTCCAGTGCCTCATCAATATCCAGATATGCGGAATTGATATCCTTGAGTCCCTCGTAATCGGATACATCTGCAAGGATTCCTGCATCCACATAATAGGAATAGTTGATGTCTCCACCGATACCGATAATATCCGGGTAGTCCTCACGAATAAATCTTGTACGCAGGATAGTCGTGGCATCGTTGGGCGAATTGATGGTGAGATGAATATTATCGTGCGTAGAATTGAAAGCTTCCTCTACCTCTTCAAAATAGTTGGCAGCTTCCGGCTTGTACTGCACGATCTCGATCTCAGTCACATCTGACGACGAGTTTTGGCAGCCTGTCAGTGAGAATGCACCTACCACAATACAGCCTGCCAGCAGCAAGTTTTTCGCTTTTTTTCCTTTCATAGTCTTCTTCTCCTTTTTTTGATAATTTGATAATACCATCCCAAATGCTTGCATCATATGGGGATTTTCCATGGGTTTTATTCCATTTTTCTATTTTTGTGCATTATATTGAAAATCATCACGCATTTTGCTATATTAAAGAAAAAAGGGAGGTACACAAAGATGAGCGAAGTATTGTTTCATGTCTTTCCCAGTGAGAATTTCATCGATCTGGGCCTTTACCAGTATGGCTGGGAGCATTGCGATGCCGGTCACTCTTTTGGACCTGCCACGCGTAATCACTACCTGTTTCACTATATTATTTCCGGCACCGGCATATTGTATGCCGAGAATTCCAAAGGCGATACCATCAGCTATTCCGTAAAAACCGGCCAGGGCTTTATGATCTTTCCCGGTCAGATCTGCACCTACATCGCTGATCGGGATCACCCCTGGGAATATGTCTGGCTGGAATTCGATGGGATCCATGCAAAAGAGGTAGTAGACCTGTCGGGGCTGACGCAGAACCAGCCCATATACCGGGCGGAGCACAAGGATACGGCCCAACAGATGAAAGAGGAAATGCTGTATATCGTAGAACACCGGGATGCCTCCTCTTTCCACTCCATCGGACACCTCTACCTGTTTATTGATACTTTCCTGCGTTCCTGCCGGGAGGCCCACATTTCCAAGTGCAACACACTGAAAGATTTTTACATCCGAGAAGCCATTTTTTTCATCGAGCAGAATTTTCAGAACGACATTACCATAGAAAATATAGCTGATCATTGTGGACTGAACCGCAGTTACTTCGGAAAAATTTTCCATGAGAGCATGGGGACTTCCCCCCAGAGCTTTCTCATTACTTACCGAATGTCCAAAGCCACCGAGCTCTTACGCCTGACCACGTTGTCCATCGCTGATATCGGCAACGCCGTAGGCTATGCGAATCCCCTGCATTTTTCCCGGGCTTTCAAAAAGGTCTACAGCTGTTCTCCCCGGCAATGGCGGGAGCGCAACCCCCGATAGCGTCCACGGTGGAAGGTGTGCTTTAGAAATTTTTTCATTTTTTAGATGACAAACCTATTTCCCCGTGATATAATGTCGCTTGTACGGGGCATTAGCGCAGTTGGGAGCGCGCCACACTGGCAGTGTGGAGGCCAGGGGTTCAAGTCCCCTATGCTCCACTCTCATACAACAAAAAGCCGGAAAGCATTCACGCTTTCCGGTTTTTTATTGCTTATGCATATTCAGGGCAAGGCCACCTGCTCCAGTATGCCGCTTAGGTGGGCCATAGTGATGCCATAGTTGGTGATGGGTATCTTTGCCGCCTTAGCCCGGTCTATGCGGGACAGGATATAACGGCGGTTAAACATACAGCCGCCACACTGGATCACCAGATCGTAGCCTGACAGATCCCTGGGATAGTCGGTACCGCTGACATGCTCTATGGTCATATGTTCGCCGTAGCGTTTCCGCAGCATACGAGGAATTTTCTCCCGTCCTATATCCTCCTTCAGAGGAGCATGGGTGCAGCATTCGGCGATCAGTACCCGGGAACAGTCATTAAGGCTGTCCAGAGCCTTCGCTCCCTCCATATAACAGGGAAGATCACCTTTGTACGCCGCAAACAGCACGGAAAAAGAGGTTACCATGGATTCCCTGGGTTTGTTTTCCCATACCAGAGAGAACACCTGAGAATCCGTAATGATCAGCTTTGGGGGTGAACTAAGGGCCTTGAGTCCTTCCCTGAATCGATCCGCCGTGACGCTCATCACCAGGCAGGTTTTATCCAGCAGCTCCCGGATCGTCTGCACCTGGGGCAGGATCAGCCGTCCCTTAGGTGCCTGTATATCCTGGGGCATGACCAGAAGAACCAGATCCCCGGGTTCCAGCAGTCCGCCGGTAATGGATCGGCTGTCATAGCCTTCCGGTACCCGGCGAATCAACGCCTCCTTCACCCTTTCCAGAGACGCCCTGTCGTGAATACTCACTGCCAGTATACTGTCCTGAAACAGCTCTTCCAGCTCTTCTCTTCTTTTTTCGGTATTTTCCCCGCTGTCCGCCTTACTGAGTACCAGAAGCAGGGGTATTTTCTTCTTTTTAAAGTAGGAAGCCCACCAAAGCTCCTCCTGATAGATCACCGCCGGATCTCCCGCCTCATCTGCTGCCAGGAGCAGAAGGGCTATGTCCGTTTTCTCCGCTGCCAGGCGGGTCTTTTCCATGCGCTGCTGTCCCAGGGCACTGTTATCCCCGAAGCCGGCTGTGTCAATAATGGTCACCGGGCCAAGAGGATGTACCTCCATAGCCTTATACACAGGATCTGTGGTGGTTCCCGCCATATCTGCCACAATGGAGACCTCCTGTCCTGTAAAGGCATTGATAAAGGAGGATTTCCCGCTGTTGGTCTTGCCGAAAATCCCGATATGTAATCTGTTGGCAGAGGGTGTATCCTGTAACGTTGCCATCTGCGCTACCTCCTTCGCCTTTGTCTGTCAGAAGCGGAAATCCCGCTCTCCGGAGGCAATGTCCCGGATATATTCTCCGGCCTTTTTGCGTACTGCCGGGTTAGGAATAGTTTCCAGTTCCTTTTCTATCAGTGCCAGTCCCACCTTCTTGGTATCCTCGCCGGCGTAATCTTCGAGATATTCTCTCAGAGTCATCAAGGCATTGGGATGGCAGCAATTGAGGATCTGGCGACTCTTGCACAGTGCCATAAATCTGTCTCCGGTACGTCCTGCACGGTAGCAGGCTGTGCAGAAGGAGGGAATATACCCCAGCTTCATCAGCCAGTTGACCACCTCATCCAGACTTCTCTGATCGCTGACATCAAACTGAGCTGAGGTCACCTCATCCTCCGTCTCCGGCTCCGCATAGCCTCCTACGCTGGTACGGGAGCCGCCGCTGATCTGGGAAACGCCCAGGGGCAATACCTTTTCCCGCACAGCCTGACTTTCTCTGGTGGAGATGATCATGCCGGTATAGGGCACGGCAATACGGATCAGTGCACAGATCTTGGCAAAAATGTCGTCGCTGATACTGTTGTCAAAGGCGGAGGGATCAATGTCATCCGCATGCTTGATCCGGGGCACACTGATGGTATGGGGGCCAACCCCATGAACAGCCTCCAGATGCTCCGCATGCATCAGCAGTCCGGCAAATTCATAGCGATACATTTCCAGGCCAAAAAGAACACCGAGGCCTACATCATCGATACCACCCTCCATGGCACGGTCCATAGCCTCCGTATGATAAGCATAAGCGTGCTTCGGTCCTGTGGGGTGCAGACTTTCTTAGCTTTCCTTGTGATAGGTCTCCTGGAAAAGCACATAGGTGCCGATACCGGCCTCCTTCAGCTTGCGGTAGTTTTCCACTGTGGTGGCGGCAATATTCACATTTACCCGGCGAATGGCGCCGTTTTTGTGCTTGATGCTGTATATGGTATGGATACATTCCAGAATATAGTCAATGGGATTGTTGACGGGATCCTCACCGGCTTCAATGGCCAGACGTTTGTGTCCCATATCCTGGAGTGCCATAACCTCTGCAGCCACCTCTTCTTGTGTGAGTTTTTTCCTCGCAATGTGCTTGTTCTTTTTGTGATACGGGCAGTACACACAGCCGTTGACACAATAGTTGGACAGGTACAGAGGTGCAAACAGCACGATACGGTTGCCGTAAAAGTCCTTCTTGATCTGCTCCGCCAGGGCGTACATCTGCTGCATTACCTCCTCGTCCTCGCAGGCCAGCAGCACGGAGGCTTCCCTGTGGCTTAGCCCCTTTCTTTCCTCCGCTTTCTTCAGTATCTGCCCGATCAGCTCCCTGTTCTCCTTATTGGCATCGGCATACGCCAGAGTTTCCCGTATTTCCTCATCGGAAATAAACTCCTCTGCCTTCAGTGATTTCGGATCGTACATAGTAAATCCCCCTCTCTCTAGTTTTGTTACTCCTGCTGCCTTTGGTTTTCCCGTAACCTAGGGCAACTTAATATTTTTCAAAGCATCGGCAAAGGCATTGTTCACCGGCTCATTGGCCTCCTTTGCCTGCTTTTTCATATAGTTTGCTACATCCCGCTTGCTGACACCTTTGCCTTCCTTGCTTCGGCGCTGTTCAAAGGCACTGAGCTTTTCCCTGTGGCCGCAGACACAGACAAAGCGCTGTCCCTCTCCCTGCCCCACCAGGTCCATGCGCTTGTGGCACACCGGACAGCGGGCATTGGTATGCCGGGCAATGGTTTCCCGGTGACCGCACTCCCGATCCTGGCAAACCAGCATCTTGCCATGCTTTCCGTTTACCTCCAGCATGAATTTTCCGCAGTCGGGACATTTTCTTCCGGTAAGATTATCGTGGCGGAAGGTACCCTCGCCGCCCTTGATCTCGGTGATCAGCCCCTTTGTATAGGTACGGATCTCCGCCATAAAGGTGCTGTCCTTTTCCTTACCGTTGGCAATAGCCTTCAGGCGGAGTTCCCAATCCGCCGTCAGTTCAGGACTTTTCAGATCCTCCGGCACCAGTCCCAGCAGCTGGCGTCCCTTGGAGGTAATGTGGATCTCATTGCCTCTTTTTTCCATAAGAAAGCTGCCAAAAAGCTTTTCAATAATATCTGCTCTGGTGGCTACTGTACCAAGGCCCCCTGTTTCCCCCAGGGTTTTGACCTGTACATCACTCTTATGCACCATATATTTCACCGGATTTTCCATGGCTGCGATCAGCGTGCCCTCTGTAAAATACGGCGGCGGTGTGGTTTTGCCTTCTGTAAGCAGCACCCTGTCCACCGGTATCTTATCTCCCTGTTTCCACTTATCGAGAGATGCTGTTGGTTGCGAGACAATTTCTCCCGCATTATCTTCATCCAGATCCCGGTAATCCTTGTCATAGGCCTGTCGCCATCCCGGCACCTTTTCCACGCTGCCCCGGGCAACAAAGAGGGTTTTCCCCAGTTCTCCCTTCAGAGAAACCTCTTCACTTTCGCAGGCCGGAGACAGTACCGCCAGGAACCGGCGTACCACCATATCGTAGATCTTTCGTTCCTCCACGCTCATATCCTCCAGGCGCACATACTGCTCCGTGGGAATGATAGCATGGTGATCCGATACCTTCTTGTCATCCACAAAGGCCTTTGTTCCCTTAATGGGCTGTCTGGACAGCTGCAGTGCCAGCTTTTTGTAAGGGCCTGTGGCACAGGCAGCCAGTCTTTCTCCCAGGGTTCCTACCATGTCTGCGGTAAGATACCGGGAATCCGTTCGTGGATAGGTGAGCACCTTGTGATTCTCATACAGGCGCTGCATGATATTCAGGGTCTCCTTGGCAGAATAGCCGAACCGGGCATTGGCCTCCCGCTGCAGCGTTGTGAGATCGTAAAGGGCCGGGGCAAAGCTTTTCTTCGTCTTGCGGACGACCTCTGTGATATGCATGGCTTCTCCGGCACACTGTTTTTCCAGCTGTGCCGCCTTTTCCCTGTCAAAGGTTCTCTGGCTGCCCCCTTTTTCCTCTGTCCAGGTAAAGGTAACGCCGCCGCAGACAGCCTTCAGACCGTAGTAGGGCTGAGGCTGAAATTCCCGGATCTCCTTTTCCCTGGCAGCTATCATGGCCAGCGTTGGTGTCTGTACACGACCGCAGGAAAGCTGGGCATTGTATTTGCAGGTAAGTGCTCTGGTGGCGTTGATGCCCACCAACCAGTCTGCCTCTGCTCTGGCCTTTGCCGCCCGGTACAGATTTTCGTATTCTTTTCCGGGACGAAGGTGAGAAAATCCCTCACGAATAGCCTTGTCTGTTACAGAGGAGATCCATAACCTTTTCAGTGGCTTGTGGCTCTCCGCCTTGTCCAGGATCCATCTGGCTACCAGCTCTCCCTCTCTTCCCGCATCGGTAGCGATAATGATATCCGATACATCCTTACGGTAGATCTGCTGCCGCACAGCCTTAAACTGACCTGTGGTCTGGCGGATCACCACCAGCTTCCACTCTTCCGGCATCAGGGGCAGAGAATCCAGTTCCCATTTCTGGTATTTCTTATCGTACATTTCCGGATCCGCCAGGGTAACCAGATGACCCAGGGCCCAGGTTACGATATATTCTGTTCCTTCCATATAGGAAGAAGTTTTTTTGCTGCATCCCAGCACCCGGGCAATGTCCCGGGCAACGGAGGGCTTTTCAGCGATGACTAAATGCTTCATGTCCAGCTCTTTTCTATTTCTTTGATTCTTTCATATAGGAAGGTATTTACCGGCACCTGGATATTCTTTTCCTGGGCTCGTCTCATCACTGTTCCGGCAAACATATCCACCTCGGAATATCTGTGGGCCACCGCATCCTGCTGCATAGAGGGAATTCCCTCCGGAGCCAGGGTGCGCAGAATGTCCACATAGAAATTCAGATCTTTTTCCGTCAGGGCGATCCCCTCTGCATTGGCCAGCACCTCTACCTCCCGCATGGCGGAGATCATGGTGCGATTGGCCTCCCCCTTTGCCAGGCAGCCGGCATAGGTGGTATTAAAAGCCATACAGCACTGATTGATACCTACATTCAGCATAAATTTGCTCCAGAGGCGGTACATGATATCTGTCTCCCGCACATAGGGCATCTGGATTTCTTCAAAATAGGCCTGCACCCGATCCACATTTTCCTCCTGATAGGGATACCGGGCACCGATATGCAGCTCGCCCATTTTGGTGTAATGCAGCTCTTCCCCTGCTTTCATGGCATCCATACCCTGTGCCACGGTATAAATCAGTTTTTCCATGCCGTATTTTTCCGCAATTTCTTCCTCGCTGTCGATGCCGTTCATCACCGACATGATAACGGTATTCTCCCCTACATAGGGCCGCATGTCCTCCAGGGCAGATGCCAGACCGCTGTTCTTTACCGCCACCATGACCAGATCCGCCGGCTGTCCTTTGGCACAATCCTCCAGGGGCAGCTGATAGGCTTTTCCGTTTTTATAGAAGGTCTTTCCGCTGTATTTTTTGACTCTTGTTTCATTCATGATATAGCTTACGGGATGACCGTTGTCCAGGGACTGGGTTCCGTACAGAATTCCCAGAGCGCCCATGCCGATAATAGCCACTGTCTCTATCTTTTTCATTTCTACTATCTCCTGTTACTCAAAACAAAATGCCCGGTAATCCGCTTCGGTAAAGCGATGGTATATAATATGGCAGCCTTCGTCCGTCAGGCAATAGCGGTAGGCATCCGGCTGGCCGTCCTCAAAATATACCAGGTAATCAAATTCTTCCAGGTTCAGGGCTTCCACATGAACCTTGTCGGAATACTTTTTAAAAAGGGCAATAACTTCTTCCATGGAAACGCCGTGGCGGGAAATGGTCTCTATAAAATCATAGAGAAAGCCCTGCTGCGCTGTGTGGGTATGCACATACTCTGCCACTTCCGGGGCGAACCGGAAGCAGAAGCGCTCTCCGTCATGGGAAACTTCTATTTTTCCTAACTTTTCTGACTCTATACGGCAAAATTCCTCCAGCGTATCCAGCATTTCCTCAATGGACAGCTCTGCCTGTAAAAATCGATTCAACGAGGACAGGGGATAATATAACCGGGAGGCTTCTTTCTGATATCCCAGTTTTATCTGTCCTTCTTTGATAACATCGCATATATTCTGCTCTAATCCTGCAAATTCCATATATTTACCTTAACCTTTTACTTTCTATTTGGTTTTTTCACCGCCTGCTGCGGTTTGAAATACCACCTTTTTATCATACCACAAGTTTTTTCAAAGAACCAGTAGACGGTGGGAGGATGTGGACATTGCACAGCCCCGTGGAGAAGGTGACCCTGTGCTTTGTTTCGCTCCGCCTGCGCTCGCTTTGAGCCTGTAGTCTCAAAGTCGTGCTCGGCAAAGTCGCTCACAAAGCACAGGGTTACCTCCTCCACGGGCTATTTCTACTTTCCTGGGTTAATGTTGTTAGTTTCTGATGGCTGTGGGCGGGGATTGGACTTTTTCATTTAGTTTTGGCGGCTGAATATCCAAAATAGCGCTGGCGGCGGATTAAGTCTGTATAATGGTGTAAATTGAAAATGATAAATTAAATGAGCCAATA
>CAZUBP010000029.1:0-11765 GCA_964618605.1 uncultured Lachnospiraceae bacterium
GGATCTGTCCGCCTCCATTTTTCAGGCGGTAGTAAACCAGACCATCAGCGGACTGGCCTGCGGTAAACCTATCCGCGGCCACATTGCTTTCCTGGGTGGCCCCCTTCACTTCTTATCCGAGCTGAAGGCTGCCTTTGTGCGCACCCTGAAGCTGGACGAGGAGCATACCATCGTTCCGGAGAATTCTCATCTGTTTGCCGCTATCGGTTCTGCCCTCAATGCAGGTGAAAGCACCGTTTCCCTTACGGCAATGAAGGAACGGCTGCAGTCCTCTGTAAAAATGGACTTTGAAGTAGCCCGTATGGAGCCTCTGTTTGAAAGCGAGGAGGATTACGCTGTATTTAAGGAGCGTCAGAGCCAGTACAAGGTACGCACCGGAGATCTTTCCACTTACTCCGGCAACTGCTATCTGGGTATCGATGCCGGTTCTACCACCACGAAAACAGCACTGATCGGTGAGGACGGCACTCTGCTGTACTCCTTCTATTCCAATAATAACGGCAGCCCTCTGGCTACCACCATCCGTTCTCTCCAGGAGATCTACAGTCTGCTGCCGGAGGACGCTCATATCGTACATTCCTGTTCCACCGGTTACGGTGAGGCCCTGATCAAATCCGCTCTTCTTCTGGATGAGGGAGAGGTGGAGACCATCGCCCACTATTCCGCTGCTGCCTTTTTCCAGCCGGATGTAGACTGCATCCTGGATATCGGCGGTCAGGATATGAAATGTATCAAGATCAAGGATCACGCTGTTGACAGCGTACAGCTGAATGAGGCCTGTTCCTCAGGCTGCGGTTCCTTTATTGAGACCTTTGCCAAATCCCTGAACTACACCGTTGAGGATTTTGCCAAAGAGGCGCTTTTTGCCAAACATCCCATTGATCTGGGTACCCGCTGTACCGTATTTATGAATTCCAAGGTAAAACAGGCCCAGAAGGAAGGGGCATCTGTGGCTGATATTTCCGCAGGTCTCTCCTGTTCCGTTATCAAAAATGCGCTGTACAAGGTTATCAAGGTTTCCGATGCCAGCGAGCTGGGTAAAAATATCGTTGTCCAGGATGGTACCTTCTACAACGATGCTGTTCTCCGCAGTCTGGAAAAGATCGCCAACTGTCAGGTGATCCGTCACGATATTGCCGGTATCATGGGTGCCTTCGGTGCGGCACTTATTGCCAAGGATCGTTTTGAGCCCTGCATGGGAACGACCATGCTATCCATTGATGAGATCAATGCTCTGGAATACTCTAGCACCATGACCCACTGTCACGGCTGTACCAACCAGTGCCGTCTTACCATCAACCATTTCACCGGCGGCCGTAAATTTATCAGCGGCAACCGCTGTGAACGGGGTATCGGCAAGCAGAAAAATAAGGATCATATCCCCAATCTCTTTGAGTATAAATACAAAAAGATCTTTGACTATGCTCCTCTGGCTGAGGAGGATGCCCCCAGAGGCACTGTGGGTATCCCCAGAGTTCTGAATATGTTTGAGAATTATCCCTTCTGGTTCACCTTCTTTACGAAGCTGGGCTACCGGGTGGTTCTCTCCCCGGATTCTACCCGAAAGATCTACGAAATGTGTATTGACTCCATCCCCAGTGAGTCGGAGTGTTATCCCGCCAAGCTGGCACACGGCCATATTTCCTGGCTGTTAAAGCAGGGCATCAAGTTTATCTTCTATCCCTGCGTTCCCTACGAGCGAGAGGAATTTGACGGAGCAGTCAACCATTACAACTGTCCCATCGTTACCTCCTACGCCGAGAACATCAAAAACAATGTGGAGGAGCTTCGGGACGAAAGCATTCGTTTCAAAAATCCCTTCTTTGCCTTTACCAATGAGCAGGTGCTTACCGACGGTCTGATCGCCGCTTTCCCGGAAATTCCGGCTGCCGAGATCACTGCCGCCACCCATGCCGGCTGGGAAGAGCTGGGGGCTATGCGGGAAGATATCCGCCGAAAAGGTGAAGAGACCCTGCAGTGGATGAAGGATAACGGCCGCCGGGGTATCGTTCTGGCCGGACGTCCCTATCACGTAGATCCGGAAATCCACCATGGTATTCCGGATATGATCAATTCCTACGGTCTGGCTGTACTCACCGAGGATTCTGTATCCCATCTGAATCCCCTGGAGCGTCCTATCCGTGTAAATGACCAGTGGATGTACCATACACGACTGTATGCCGCCGCCAACTATGTAAAAACCAGAGAGGATCTGGATATGATCCAGCTGAAATCCTTTAGCTGTGGTCTGGATGCGGTTACCACTGATGAACTATATGAGATCCTGTCAAAAAGCGGCAAGATCTATACCTCCCTGAAGATTGATGAGGTAAACAACCTGGGAGCTGCCCGTATCCGTGTCCGCTCTCTTCTGGCAGCTATCCGGGTGAGAGAAAAGGAAAATAAGCAGCGGGAAATCGAATCCTCTGCCATTGAAAAGGTAGTCTTTACCAAGGAAATGCGAAAGACCTATACCATCCTCTGTTCTCAGATGTCACCCATTCACTTTACCATTATGCAGCCGGCCTTCAACGCTGCCGGATACCATCTGGAGGTACTGCCCAACGATAATAAGGAAGCCGTGGATGTAGGTCTAAAATACGTAAATAATGATGCCTGCTATCCCTCTCTGATGGTGGTTGGTCAGATCATGCAGGCCCTTCTCTCCGGTAAATACGATCTGGATCATGTGGCCGTTATCATGTCTCAGACAGGTGGTGGCTGCCGTGCTTCCAACTATATTGCCTTTATCCGCCGGGCGCTGGCCAAAGCGGATATGTCCCAGGTTCCTGTTATTTCCATCAACCTGGCTGGTCTGGAGAGCAATCCCGGCTTTAAGATCACAGCTGATCTTGCCCGCCGTATTTCCTATGCTGCCGCTTTCGGTGACATCCTGATGCGTTGTCTCTACCGTATGCGCCCCTATGAGCTGAAAAAAGGAAGCGCTGACAAGCTGCACAAGAAATGGGAAGCCATCTGTATCGACTTTGTGTCTCAGAAACGTATGTCTCATACCAAATACAAACAGATCTGTCGTACCATTATCCGGGACTTTGACAATCTGCCCATTGATGAGGATCTGAAGAAACCAAGAGTCGGTATTGTAGGTGAGATCCTGGTAAAATTCCTTCCTGCTGCCAACAATTATCTGGCAGAGCTTCTGGAAAGGGAAGGCGCCGAGGCTGTTGTGCCGGATCTTATCGATTTTATGAGCTACAGCTTCTATAATCTGAATTTCAAGGCAAAATACCTGGGTACCAAGAAGTCTACTGCTTTCCTTGGCAATGCCGGTATCAAGCTGATCGACTGGCTGAGAAGTGCTGCTGTCAGTGAATTTAAGAAGAGTAAGCATTTTGATCCTCCGGCTGACATCCGGGATCTGGCCAAATATGCAGAGCCTATCGTTTCCATGGGTAACCAGACCGGTGAAGGCTGGTTCCTCACCGGCGAAATGATGGAGCTGATCCATGGCGGTGCCAAGAATATCGTATGTATTCAGCCCTTTGCCTGCCTGCCCAACCATATCGTAGGCAAAGGTGTTATCAAGGAGATCCGTCATCGCTATCCCGATGCCAATATCGTAGCCGTTGACTACGATCCCGGCGCCAGCGAAGTAAACCAGCTGAACCGTATCAAGCTGATGCTTTCCACCGCTGTAAAGAATATGGAGCAGGAAGAACAGGCCTAATAACCATAACTACATAACCAGGTGCGCTGCCGGCGCACCTGAAAGCAAAAAAGAGATATCCCCTTTTGAAGGATATCTCTTTTCTTATGTTTTCTTTTGTTACTCAGGATCAGGCAAAAAACTCTACCTCTCTGTGATCCTTATCGATAAAACCGGTCTTGACTTCGCAGCCGAACTCCTCCTGAAGGATCTTAGCCAGCTCCTCTGTAGCTGCTTCCACAGCTTCCTTGTTGGCATCTGAAAAACCATCAATAGGATAGAAAATATAGCCGGTTTTCTCATCGATCTTGCCATCGTCACTCTGTCTCCAGATCCAGCGACGGGTCTTTACGGTGTGATTGCTCACATATACCAGCTCATTTTCCGGCATAGTCTCCGCCTGCTCCTCTCCCATAGGAAGGAAATGATCCTCCGGTGTGGAGAAGCGGACTGTCATATTGCCGTCCAGCTTATCAATATCATGAGCGCCCATGGGCAGAGAATATTTCAGTGACAGCGCATTGCCCAGATCCACGATGGGATTGATGTTTGGCAGGCGATTGCCCTTCTGCACACGTTTGGACAGAGCTTCCACGGAGCACATGAATTTATTGGGGTTCATGCTCAGAGAAAGGAAAGCATCTCTGTAGGGTTTGATCCCCGGATATTCCTTGAGATTGACCCCTTCCATTCTCTTCATGAAGTCATCCATCTGTTCATTCATCATGCCGGTAACCAGAGCATTTTCCGCATCGTTGTGCATGCCCCGGGCTACCACTACCCCCAGACAATAGGTGGGCAGCTTGGAAAAAACTTCTTCTGCTACTTCAAATTTCTGCATATCCAGATCTTCTCCTTTGATTAGCATTCAACGCCGTACTCTTCACGAACAAATTTCTTGAATACAGGAATAGATCTCTCTACCTTCTCGGTATCGATGCAGTATGCCATACGGAAATATCCCGGGCAGCCAAAGTTGTCTGCCGGTACCAGGATCAGGTCATACTTTTTAGCTTTCATACAGAAGGCGTTGGCATCCTCTTCCAGAGCCTTGGGGAAGATATAGAAGGTTCCGCCCGGTTTCACTACAGTGAAGCCCATCTCTGTAAGAGCATTGTACAGAAGGTTCATATTGGTCTCGTATACAGACAGATCACTGGTCTGATCGATAACCTTGGCAACAGCCAGCTGAGATGTGGAGGAGGGGCAGTTATGTCCGATACCACGGCTGATCTGTCCCATGATAACAGCCAGAATATCTGCATCTGTACATCTGGGGTTAACAGCTACATATCCGATACGCTCGCCCGGCAGAGACAGACTCTTGGAGAAAGAGTAGCAGGATAAGGTGTTGTCATAGAATTTGCTGGGATAGGGAGAATCCGCACCCTCAAATACGATCTCACGATAGGGTTCATCGGAGATCAGGAAAATGTCATGGCCATATTCCTTCTGCTTTGCTTCCAGGATAGAAGCCAGCTTCTGGATGGTCTCTGTGCTGTAGGCAATACCGGAGGGATTGTTGGGGGTATTGATGAGAACAGCCATAGTCTTTTCGTTCAGTGTCTCCTCAAAAGCCTCGAAGTTGATCTGGAAGGTCTCTGTGTTGGGAGGAACGATTCTCATCACAGCGCCTGTACGGCCGATATACTCATGATACTCCGGGAAGAAGGGAGCAAATACAATGATCTCATCTCCCGGCTGTGTAACCAGACGGAAAGCGTGAGCCAGAGCACCTGCAGCACCGATAGCCATAAAGATGTGTTTTGTCTCATAATCCATACCAAAACGACGGTTCAGGCTTTCAGCAACGGTGGTTCTCACCTCTTCGATACCCAGAGAGGGGCTGTAACCATGGATATTCATGGGGTTCTCTGTCTTGTACATATCAATTACAGCGTCGGTAAAATCCTGAGTACAGGGAACGCTGGGGTTGCCCAGACTGTAATCAAATACGTTCTCGTAACCGATCTCTTTTCCTCTTGCTGTAGCATATTCGCTTAATTCACGGATAATGGATTTACCCTGGAGCATTTTCTTATAGCTTTCATTAATCATATCTGTTTTCCTCTTTTCTATGTTGCTTATCTTTACCAGCGGTTTACAACGTGATCAGGAGCTTCTCCCTTTTCTACTTTGGCAATGTCATCCCATACCATCTGATATCCCCGTTTGAAGGAGGATGCAGTAATACCACCTACGTGGCAGCTGTAAACGATCTTGTCCTCTACAGCCTTCTCTGCCTTAAGGATCACATTGTCTGCGGAAACGGGCTCACCGGCTACACAATCCAGACCGGCACCGGCCAGCTTGCCGCTGCGAATAGCCTCAATAAGGGCTTCGCTGTCTACCAGCTCACCTCTGGCTGTATTTACAAGGTAGGAACCCTCTTTCATCTTGCCGAAGAACTCTGCGTTTACCATATTAGTGGTATCGGGAGTTACCGGCAGATGCAGACTTACAATATCACTGACAGCCAGGAGCTCGTCTGTGCTCATAAAGGTAGCCTTATATGCTTTCTCTACTTCCTCGGAAGCACGGAAAACATCGTAGTATACGATCTTTGCTCCAAAAACATCTGCCATTTTAGCTGCTGCCTTGGCGATATCTCCGAAGCCCATAAAACCGATAGTGCAATCGGCAAGCTCTTTCAGATCGCCGGTGAGCATATGGTTTTCCTTTACCTCGATCTGACGGCCTTCTCTGACAGCCTGATCTCCGGTTACGATACCGCGTAAAAGTCCCAGCATCAGAAGAATAGCCTGCTCAGCTACTGCAGTAGCGTTCATGCCCTTGCAGTTGCTTACATATACGTGCTGCTCCTTTGCTGCGGCTGTATCCACGCCCTGGAAGCCTACACCCTCTGAATGGATCATTTTCAGATTGGGCATCTGACGGATCACATTGCCGGATACCTTTCCCATAGCGTCTACAATGATAATTTCTGCCTCTTTTCCCTTAGCCAGGATCTCTTCGTCTGAAGAGCCGTTGGGTACATAGGTAAATGTATGGCTGGCGTATACAGCAGGATCTGTGTTGTTCTGCAGTCTGCCCTCTTTACCGATGACAAGAATTTTCATACCTGTTTCCTCCATTTAACGTATTAATATACATAATCCTATAAATTATAAAATATATTTCTTTTTCTAACAATAGCATTTCCGACAATTGCCCCTGTACAGAGACATTGCATCTGCACAGGGGCAATCTTTTTTAACATCTTCTTACAGATTAATAATACCGATACCGGACAGGAATACAAAGAGGATGATCAGGGGATCAATAACCATCATGCAAGCAACAAACAGCTTGGACCAGGCAAATTTGATCTTGCCTTCGTTTGTAATCTCGTAGATGGCATTCTTGCATTTCCAGATGTATCCGATGAAGATACACATGAAGAAGGCACCAACGGGCATCAGCAGGTTGGATACGAACCAGTCTGCTGCATCCTGGATGCAAAGGCCGCCGATAACAACGCTTCCCAGAATGTCTGTGTTAGACAGGGAGCAGATGATAGCACCGATGGCAACTACAATACCGGTTCCGATGAATGCTTTGTTCTTCTCTACTTTCTTGTACTCGATAACGTAGCTTACTGTAGGCTGCAGAATAGCACAGGTAGAAGTAAAGGCTGCAAATACAACCAGCAGGAACATGATAAAGGTCAGGATGCTTCCTAATGTAGAACCAAAAGCAGCATACAGGGACTGGGGAAGTGCATACATCAGCATTCCGGGGCCTGTCTGGCTGGTGGGATCAATACCGGTCTGGGAAGATACAGCGAATACTGCCGGCAGAGTTACGAAACCTGCCAGAAGGGCGATACCTGTATCGATAACCGGGATACCATAAGTCTGTTTTGTCAGGCTTGTGTCTTTCTTCAGATAGGAACCAAAGGTGATCATCATACCGCAGCCAAGACTCAGGGAGAAGAAGCACTGTCCCAGAGCAGCCAGAGCTACGTGACCAACACCGCCTGCAGCTTCTGCATTAGCGATGGAGGGAACCCACATGTATTTAACACCTTCCATAGCACCGTCCAGTGTCATGGAGAATACGGCACAGAATACCAGCATGATAACCAGCAGGGGCATCAGCACCTTGGCTACCTTCTCTACACCACCGGAGATACCTTTCATATCTACAAATACGGTAGCTGCGATAATGATCAGAGCAAATACGATAGGCAGTACCGGATCAGATACGGTAGCACCGAATACGCTCATATCCATCTCATTGATGGGTGTACCAAATACTTTAAAGCAGTACTGCAGGATCCATCCTGCGATTACGGAGTAGTACATCAGAACGATCAGATTGGCGAAAGCACCAAGGAATCCGATGAATGTCCAGAATTTAACAGAAAATCCTTTCTGTCCGCTTTCAATAGCGATGTTCTTGTAAGCATCTGTGGGGCCCATCTGTGCGTGACGGCCGATAGTTGCCTCACCAAGAAGAAGGGGTACACCAAGCAATACTACAAAAATAAGATAGAAGATCAGGAATACACCGCCTCCGTTCTGTCCGGCCAGTGTAGGGAACTTCCAGATATTTCCGAGACCTACCGCACTTCCGGCGGCAGCCAGTATGTAACCAAGTCTACTGAAACTGTCTCTCTTTTTTTCCATTGTTGTTTTTCTCCTTTCAACGTGTTAAATCGAATGTGTTACAAAAAAAGTGACAAAGGTAGCCGTATCCCTTGTGCGACACCTTTGTCACATTTGCAACAATATTCATGAGCACATAGTATCATATCAGACAATTGGTAGCAAGAAAAATGTCGTAATTGTAGAAATTACGACATTTTGTATATATTATATATTATTTTTAACATTTCTGTTCTTCTACAAAAGCTTCCAGCTTTTCCCGATTTACCACCCTGATCTGACCGTATCCGCAGGAGATCCAGCCCTTCTGATCAAAATATTTCAGTACCGCCGTCACCGTAGTCCTGTTCAATCCCAGGGCATCCGCCAGATCCCCGTGGGTATAGGGAACGATACCTCCCACAGTACCCTTTTCCTCGGATTCCACAGAGGTCACATCCAGCAGATAACTGGCCGCTTTTCCGTATCGATCCAGCAGGCACTGCTCTTCCACTCTGGTCATCAGCTTATTCATACTGTCGGAACACATCTGCAGCAGGTGCAGCGTAATACCGGGGTTGGACTGAAGCTCCTGGAGCAGCTTGCCTACCGCCACGGCAATCAGCGTCACCTGATTCACCGCTACCACATTTACCGGACGAAAAGCCCCCTCATAGAAGGCGGACTCTCCGAAAATATGGCCTGCCTCAATGACATCAATGGTGATCTCTCTTCCCGAGGGAATATTATCAAAGATACGCACCCGGCCCTTTTTGATAAAATACAACAGCTCTGCTTTGTCCCCTTTCTGATAGATCATTCTGCCGGGAGCATACTCCACCGATGATCCGATCCTTTCCAGAACCTCCTGTTCCTCCTGTGTGAAATGCTGAAATTTCATCTTTTCTTCCTCTCTTCTTTTTTTCTATCCCTTTTCTTTGAAGTCTTATGAAAAAATCCTGAATTTTGCAGCTATTTTAACCAGATAAGCACCACCTGGCATTTTTCTTAAAAGTTCCCTGGATGGTTTGGCGATCACAAGATAAGCCACACCGTAAACAAGCACCGCCACGATGATAGCCGGTACCAGACAGATCACATTGGAAGAAACCACCCTATGAAGGCCATAATACACCACAAGTGCAGCCACACCCATAAGCAGGGAGGCTAAAAGGGGCTTCATAAACATACCTTTGATATCCATATGGTAATCCAGATGCTTCGTCACACTGCGTCCGTTTAAAATGCACATGGACAGGGAGTAAACGATCGTGGCGATCAGCACACTGTAAATGCCCAGACCGGTAAATTTGGTCAGCGCACACAGTACAGCCACATTTAACACCAGAGAAACTGCGGCATGGCGCACCGGTATGGATGGCTTGCCGATACCCTGGAGAACACCGTTGGTAATGGTAGATAACGAATAAAAGATCACAGACACCGCACCGGCCATAAGAAGTTTACCCGCCATAGCTGTGGTTGTGGGGAACAACAGATGCATAATGGGATCTGCCAGTACCCCCATACCTACGGCTGCGGGAATACAGAGGAACATGGTCATCTGTACAGCTTCGTTGATCTTATGTCTGGCTCCTGCCATATCTCCTGTGGCAAAGCTGCCGGAAACGGAAGGCAGCACCGCTGTGGAAGCGGCATTGGCCAGGGCAATGGGAATATTGATCATAACCATGTACTGACCGGAAAAGATACCGTACTGGATATTGATATCATCCGCCTGCCAGCCGTTGGACATCATAATGGGTGCGAAAAAGGACTGATCCAGGTAAGCGCTGAGATTGTAAATACAGGTACTGAAAATAACCGGCGTTACCATCATCAGGATCGTTTTAAAGATGACCTTGTAGCTGTCCTCCACACCGGAGGTATCGGAATCCAGACGTTTCTGAATGTTTCGTCTGTTTGCTGCGAATACAAAGAGCATACAGATGACCCCGGCCAGCACACCGGCACCGGTACCCAGGGTACCTCCGGCAGCGCCGTAGATGGCATGCTCCGTCTCCGTGGAGGCAAACCACTGAATAAACAGCCAGGAAGCCGCCACACTGACAATGGCATTCACCAGCTGTTCCACGATCTGGCTCACCGAGGTTGGCAGCATGGTATTGTGGGCCTGAAAATAGCCTCGCATAACGCCCAGAATGGCACAGAGAAAGATGGTGGGGGACAATACCTTCAGCGCCAGGATGGCATTCTCTCCTCCTGCCGGCAGCAGGTATCTGCCGCCGAACCAGGCAGCCAGAGCCGCTATACCGCCTACAACGCAGGCGTACAGCAGGGCACCTTTAAACAGCTTGTTGGCATTTCTGTATTGTTTTAAAGCGATTCTTTCCGCCATCAGCTTGGAGATCGCCATGGGTATACTGTAGGAGGAAATCAGAAGCAGGATACTGTATACCGTGTAGGCGTAGCCGTAGTACCCGTTTCCCAGATCTCCGATAATCTCCCGCATGGGGCTTCGATACAACAGTCCGATAACACGCACAATAAGTCCGGCAACCATCAGGATAGAGGCCTGCTTCACGAAACTGTTTCCACTCTTTTTTGACATATAGTTTTTATTCCTTTGCTATGTTTTCAATTTGCCAGTCAATGGGCGTCATCCCATGACTCACCAGATACTGGTTTGTCTTGCTGAAAGGCCTGCTTCCGAAGAATCCTCTGTAGGCTGACAGCGGACTGGGATGGGGGGCCTCCAGTATCAGATGTTTTTCCGGATTGAGATATACCTTTTTCGACTGGGCCGGTTTGCCCCAGAGAATAAAGACCATGGGACGATCCTGGGCAGCCAGTATACGGATAGCCGCATCGGTAAACTCCTCCCAGCCGATCCCCCGATGGGAATTGGCCTGATGAGCCCGCACCGTCAGCACCGTGTTCAACAGCAATACGCCCTGTCTGGCCCACTTTTCCAGATAGCCGTTGTTGGGAATATAACAGCCCAGATCCGTCTCCAGTTCCTTATAAATATTTACCAGGGAAGGGGGAATATCCACCGTAGGCTTCACAGAAAAGCACAGACCGTGAGCCTGACCGTCTCCGTGATAGGGATCCTGTCCCAGAATAACCACCTTCACCTGATCCAGAGGGGTAAAATGGAAAGCATTGAACATATCCCCAGGTTCCGGAAACACCTGATATGTACTGTACTCCTCCTGCACCTTCTGAAACAGCTGGCGATAATAGGGTTTTCTAAATTCATCCTGCAGGGCATCAGCCCAGGCACCTGAAATCGGCGGCATAGCCTTACCTCCCGTTGTATGGTCTTTCGTTTTTTACAGACGTACAGACACGCCTTTATCCCGCAGATACGCCTTCACTTCTCGGATCTCCAGTTCCTTATAATGGAAAAGTGAAGCGGCCAGGGCGGCATCTGCGCCTCCCTCTGTAAGCGCCTCATAGAAATGCTCCATGGTACCGGCTCCGCCAGAGGCGATCACAGGGATCTGCACGGCCTGAGAAATGGCTTTGGTCAGGGCGATATCGTA
>CAZUBP010000030.1:0-1286 GCA_964618605.1 uncultured Lachnospiraceae bacterium
TCATGGTCATGATCGTGATGATGATGCTCGTGATCATGGTCGTGGCACTCCTCGTCGTGGTCATGATGGTGATGATGCTCGTGATCGTGGCACTCCTCATCATGGTCATGATGGTGATGATGCTCGTGATCGTGGCACTCCTCGTCGTGGTCATGGTGGTGATGCTCATGGTCATGATCGTGATCATGGCAGCCGCAGGTGCAGTCCTCATCATGCTTATGATGATGGTGCTCATGGGCTTCCTTCAACAGCTCCTCTGCCAGATCAGCCTTCTTATTTTCCATAATATCCTTCAGCTGTGCAGGCTCCAGCTCCTCTACCGGTGTGGTAATGATATGGGCCTTCTCGTTGAGACCACGGATCAGCTCGCAGGCCTCCTTGACCTTTTTCTCATCGGCCAGATCGGTACGGCTCAGCACTACGGTACCGGCATATTCGATCTGATTGGAGAAAAATTCGCCGAAGTTTCTCAGATACATCTTGCATTTCTTTACGTCTGCTACGGTGGTATAGCTGTTCAGGGCAATCTCGCATTTATCCTTTACCCCTTCCACAGCCTTAATAACATCGGAAAGCTTGCCTACACCGGAGGGCTCGATAATAATACGGTCCGGGTGATATTTCTCTACTACCTCGATCAGCGCTGTGCCGAAATCTCCCACCAGAGAACAGCAGATACAGCCGGAATTCATCTCCCGGATCTCGATCCCTGCATCCTTCAGGAATCCGCCGTCAATGCCGATCTCACCGAATTCGTTTTCGATCAGCACTACCTGCTCGCCCTTGTAGGCTCCCTTTAACAGCTTTTTGATCAGTGTTGTTTTTCCGGCACCTAAGAATCCGGAAATGATATCTATTTTTGTCATCTCTATACCTCCCGTCCCATGGGGACATTATTGTACGATTGCCATATTTTCCTGTTCCAAAGTATCTGCGGTATTCCTACCGGTTATACCCTTTTTCAGTCCTGTATTATAGTCCATTCAGCCAAAAAATGCAACGGCGGCAGGGGACTGTGTGTCTTTCTTTTTCCATTTGTCTATAGTATAATGTACCCCAAACAGAAGGTAAATGTATTTCTTCTACACTGGACATAAAAAGGAGGTTTTATCCATGGCTAGAACAGGTGGCTCTCATTCCGGCGGCGGATTTGGCGGAGGCGGCCGTGTAGGCGGCACACATTCCGGCGGCTCTCGCTCCGGCGGTTTTTCTTCTCCTCCCAGAGGTGGTTTCTCCGGTGGCTCACGGCCAGGGGGTGCAGGCCGTTCCGGTGGTCCAAGACCCGG
>CAZUBP010000030.1:1386-11489 GCA_964618605.1 uncultured Lachnospiraceae bacterium
TTTATCCTGGGCACAGCCTTTACTGCTTTGTTTTCCGGTACCTCCTCCACGGCTCCGGCACCTGCTGCCACCGTGAAGCGGACTGCCCTTGACAGCTCCCTGTGTCAGGAAACGGACTACTACACCGATGAACAGGGGATATTTTCCAGCCGCAGCAAGCTGCTGCCGGGGCTGAAGTCCTTTTATACCACTACCGGTGTGCAGCCCTATATCTATACCACAGAGGAATCCGATTTCTCCAATGTTGACGATATTTACGAGCAGCTGTTTACTGACGAAGGACATCTGCTGTTGCTGATCCATGTGGAGTACGAGGATGATGGAAACGAAAGCTGGAATGCTTACTCCTACTTAGGCAGTGACGCTGCAGCCGTCATAGACACCGACCTGCTGGATCAGTTCTGGCTCTACTACGACAAGTACTATGCGGATGATTCTCTTACCGCTGAGCAGGTGCTTTCCCAGAGTTTTGCACAGACGGCGGCCATTTTCAGTGGTTCTTCCACAGACACAGCCTCTGTTTCCACTACCGGTTCCTCCTCACCCCTTCGATGGATCGTTCTGGCGGTGGCCCTTGTCCTTTGTGTGGGCATTATCTTTATGATAGTCTCCTCCCGGAGAAAGAGCTATACGACAACGGACAGCACCGGTCAAGAGGATATCTTTTCCCAGATGGAAAAGGAAAATAAGGACGATACCTTAAGCTAAAAAAAATCTCCCGGAGAATTCCTGTATAGGGAACTCTCCGGGAGTCTTTTTTATTTTGTCTTTGCTTTCCTTTTCAGATCCCGCATATTGCGAACCTGCTCCATCATCCGCTGTGCATATTCCCGCTGCCGCTCCTGATTCTTGCCGGGACGGTAGCTCTTCACACGGCGAAGAGCACTTTTCTGCAGGGTGCTCATCTGATGGGCGGATACTTCCACGTGCTGGGTCACCAGACGCTCCCGGCTTGCCGCAAGGCGATCCTCCAGATCGGAGCTCTTTTCCTTGATATCCGATACCAGGGTCTCCATCTGCCGGTTCAGGTTATCCTCCATATGGGCCACACTCTCCGCCAAACCGGTGAGAGCCGATACCGTCAGCGCCATATCCACCGCCAGAAAGGCCATCAGGATCAGGGATAACAGCTCCTTCAGCACCGAAGTCTCCGGCGTCACCACACGATTCATCAGGGGATACAGGCCATAGATCACCAGCATGCCCGCTGCCCCAAAGCACAGGGAATAGGGAAGGCACACCCGCCCCTGGATATTAAAGGGCATCCGGCTGTAATCCCACCATACCGCATGAAACAGCTTTTCCAGTACCCAGGAAGTGGAAAATTCCAGGACAATGCTGCCCAGATACCCGATGAGAAATACCTGCCACAGCGTCAGGGTAATATGGCCGTACACCATCAGTCCCTCATACAGCAGACTGATACCGGCGGCTCCTACGCCGTAGATCGGCACCAGAGGGCCGTACAGAAAGCCCCGGTTTTCCCATTTTCCCTCCCGGATAGTACAGAAGGCAGATTCGTAGACCCACCCCAGAACACTGTACAGTACAAATATAATAAAATAGCGGCTGAGCCACATAGTCAACCCCTCCTAAAGATTTAATCCCCGCCGTATTTTCTCCCAGATCACACTCTGGAAATATACATAGGCACGGTCATACAACACCAGAAATACCTGGCCTCCCAGCACCAGCGCCGGGTACAGCAGCTTTCCTGCCCGCTCCATAAGGGTCTCCCCCAGAAAAATTCCGGGCATTCCCACCGCCAAGGGCAGATACAGCAGATTAAAGATCACCAGCCTGGCCACCCAGAACAGGCCGTTGCTCCCTTTTCCCCGACTGCACAGCCGCTTCCAGATCATTTCTGTTAACAGAATATACAGTGACATGGCACCGAAGGTAAGCATATACAGCCTCTGGGGAAGCAGGATCAACCCCAGCACCATGGCGGCGATCCAGAACCGCCATCCCCATAGGATGCCGTATTCCCGCTGGGCAACGCCGGTACAAAAGGCTGCCAATGCCAGGAAAAACAGGGTGCTGCTCTCCACCACATTGCCAAGGTAAAGAAACTCCATGGACACGGCCAGCAGCACTGCCGACACCGTAAGCCTTTTTGTATTTACATGCATGTGCAAAGATCCCCTCCCATACACTCACAGCAGGTATCCGCCAGCCAGAGATCGCAGCAGACATCACCGGTACAGCAGCTGTTGTTTCCGTTGCGGTTCTGGTAGGTGGGACGCTGCTGGTAACGGCTGTTCTGATTCTGCATATGGCGAAGGAAGGAGGCATACTCCATATTTCCCGGCGCCATATTGGCTGCCTGAACAGCGTGATCCATAGCATCGCCGTTGTTTCCGATACCCAGACTGGCTACAGCGTAGCAGTAATGCCATTCCGCCGTGCGGTTTCCCATAGGGCGCAGTACATTTAAGGCATCATAATACCGGCGGGCATTCAGCATATTTCTCACATCCGTGTACACTTCTCCTGTGTTCTGCTGACGATAGCCGGTATAACCGCTGTCATACCCTCCCGCCTGTCCGTTCATGATCTGCTGGTAGGCCTCCTGGACCTCCTTAAACTTTTCCTCTGCCAGATCCGCCAGGGGATTATCTGTATAGGAATCGGGATGATACTTTCGACTCAGCTCCCGATAGGCTTTTTTTATTTCTTCCTGGCTGGCATTTCGGGATACTCCCAGCACTTCATAAGGATCTCTCATAGGTTATTTTCCATCCTCTTCTTTATCTGAAGCCTTACGGCTTTCCTTTTTCTTCCGGTCAAACTGACTCCACACCCCATCATATAGGATATTCCTGAGAATTGCAACATCCTGCACCAGGGGAAGCCGCTCAAACCAGGAGGTACAGGCTGCCATCATGGAAAGCAGCAGGGCCTCGCAATCCCCGGCAAACCGTTCCTGCTCCTCCGGGGAATCCCCGTACAGGCTCTGCCTGCGCAGCAGGAGAATATTATAATTGCCCTGGAGCTCATCCTTCTCCAGATCGTCCCAGGCGTCCATAAGATAGATAAATTTCCCCAGATAAAAGCCGGTCCAGTACAGGTATTCCTGCCAGGCATCCTCCCGCACCCGGTAGATCTCTCCCAAAAGGCGGCCAAAGGTTCCGGCCACCCGGTCGATATCCTGACACTTATCCTTTTCCAGCCGGGCAAGGCGCTGCAGATACTGCCGGATCTTCCTGTCCTTTTCCCCATAGAGGCTCCGGGCCTTTACAAAGGCCGGGTGACAGGCCTTCATGGCCAGCCAGGCACTTTTCTTTCTCTCATCCTGCCAGTCATCCAGCAGCTTGTACCAGGTGAGCAAAATGCTCATATGGGCAGTGTAGTCGGAAAATTCGTTCTGAATCATCAGCCGCTTCTTCTGGGGATGGGCGATACACCGTTTTCGGGAAAATTCCTGCCGGGGCTCATACAGTGAGCTTAACAGCACCGTAAGGAAGGTCATATCGTAGGACAGGGTCATCTGTCCCGCAAAGCCGTAGGCCTGTTTCAGACTCTGGCAGGCCCCGCAGTAAAAGCCCTTGTAGGTCTCGTATTCCTTTATTTTCAATTCCTCTTTGTGAATATTTACGTAGCCGAACATAGTCTCCTCTTTCCCTTAGGGCTGCCCCGTCAGCTCTTCCAGCGCTTTCAGGAAGCGATCGCCGTACAGCTCCAGTTTCTTTTCTCCCACGCCGGTAACTCCCAGCAGCTCTTCCCGGCTGCGAGGCAGCTTTCGACACATATCCGCCAGGGTTTTATCGGAAAATACCAGGTAGGGCGGGATATGCTTCTCCTGTGCCAGGGAAAGCCGCACCTGACGAAGGCCCTCGAAAAGAGAATCCCCGGCCATCCTTGTCCGTGTCTTAGCCGGTTTCTCCTTTTTCTCCTTCACCGGCACCTGTATGGTGATCTGCACCGGTACCTCCTCCAGCAAGATCTCCTTTCCCTCTGTGGTAATATGCACCACCGGGTAAGGATCTCCCTGCTGCTTTAACAGCTGCATATCGTATAGCTTATGCAGAATCTTTTTCAGCATACTTACAGGTTTGCCCTTCAGGGCGCCGTATACGCTTAAGCCATCCAGTCCCCACTGGCGCACCTTCTGGCTGGTACTTCCCCGCAGGGATTCCAGGATCACCTGGGCGCCGTAGCGGCTGCCACTTTCATACACCCCCCGCAGGATACACAGGGCCGCATCCGTTACATCCTCCGAAGCAAAATCTCCGCAGCAGTTTTTACAGTTGCCGCAGGCGGTGTGGCCTGTCTCCCCGAAATACCCCAGCATATACTGGCGAAGGCAGTCCTCGGTAAAGCAATACGCCGTCATCTGCCGCAGCCTTTTTCTGTCCTGCTCCTTCACCGTCTCCAGCTCCAGAGGATCCAGCTCGTCGTTTTCCCGGGCATTTTCAATAAAATACTGGTTGGTCACCACATCCTGCCCGGAATACAGCAGAATGCACACCGCCGGTTCCCCGTCCCGACCGGCCCGGCCTGCCTCCTGATAGTAGCTTTCCATATTTTTCGGCATATTATAATGGATAACATACCGCACGTTGGACTTGTCTATGCCCATGCCGAAGGCATTGGTAGCCACCATCACCGGAGATACATCGTAGAGAAAATCCTCCTGATTTTTCAACCGTTCCTCATCGGTGAGGCCTGCATGGTACCGGGTGGCCCTGTACCCCTCCCGGATCAGCTGATCGCAGATCTCCTCCACATTTTTTCTGGTGGCGCAGTATACGATACCGCTTTCCTCGGTATGCTCCTTCAGGATATCCAGCAGCTCCCGCAGCTTGTTTCCCGGCTGGCGCACCTCAAAGTAGAGATTTTCCCGGTCAAATCCCGTTGTTTTCACAAAGGGATCCTCCAGCCCCAGCATCTGGATACAGTCGTCCCGCACCGTCTTTGTGGCTGTGGCGGTGTAGGCCGCCACCACCGGCCGTCGGGGCAGTCTGCGGATAAAATCCTGGATCCGCAGGTAGCCCGGGCGAAAATCCTGCCCCCACTGAGAAACACAGTGAGCCTCATCCACGCTGATGAGGGAGATCTCCCCATGGCAGGCAAAATCCAGAAAAGACTCTGTCAGCAAACGCTCCGGGGCCACATAGATCAGCTTGTACTGTCCCTGCCTGGCCAGCTGCAGCGCCTTCTGGTACTGGTTGACCGTCAGGGAACTGTTTAAATAGGCGGCATGAATGCCCATCTGATTTAAGGCCATCACCTGATCCCGCATAAGGGAGATCAAGGGGGAGATCACCAGGGTAATGCCCGGCAGCATAAGCGCCGGCACCTGGTAGCACACGGATTTTCCGGCACCGGTGGGCATAATGCCAAATACATCCCGCCCTGCCAGGGTAGCATCGATAAGCTCCTCCTGTCCCGGCCGGAAGGATGTATAACCGTATAATTGTGCCAGTATTTCCTGTTTTGTCATGCTGCCTGCTCCTTTATCTTCTGTCGTAATGCTCATTTTACCATACAACACCGGTAAAAAAAAGCGGCGTCCCGAAGGATGCCGCCTGTTTCCTGTGCTTGTCTTAGAATTTCTTTTTCAGAGGATTGGTTGCACCGGAGGCTCCCAGATGGAAGCTGCCGTAGCTGTAAGACAGGGTCTGGGCAATATCGTACTGCGCTCTGGACACCTGCTTCTGCATACTCAGTCCCTCGTTGATATCGAAATCCACGATCTCACCGCTCTTGATACCTACGATACGCTTGGTCTCTCCTCTAAGGAGCAGATCCACGGCGTAGGCACCCATAAGGGAACCGTAGAAACGGTCCTGACAGCTGGGAGATCCGCCACGCTGCATGTGACCCAGGATCGTAGCTCTTGTCTCGATACCTGTGGCTGCCTCAATACGCTTTGCCATGCTGGCGGAATGGCCGATGCCCTCCGCATTGATAATAATATGATGGGTCTTACCCCGGGAACGATTCAGAATGATCTTGTCGATCAGCTTCTGCTCGTCGTAGTCATAGTACTCCGGAAGCAGGATATCATCAGCACCGTTGGCAATACCGCACCACAGGGCAATATAACCGGCATGACGTCCCATAACCTCGATTACAGAGCAACGCTCATGGGAAGCGGAAGTATCCCGGATCTTATCGATAGCTTCCATAGCTGTATTGATCGCCGTATCAAAACCGATAGTATAATCGGTGCAGGCGATATCCAGGTCAATGGTACCGGGAACGCCGATAGCGTTGATACCCTCATTGGCCAGCTTCTGGGCACCGGCAAAGGAACCGTCACCGCCGATAACTACCAGACCGTCAATACCATTTTTCTTACAATTCTCTACTGCTGTTGCCAGGCCCTCCGGGGTACGCATCTCCGGACATCTGGCTGTATACAGAATGGTGCCGCCTCGCTGAATGATGTCAGAGACATCACGGCTGGTCAGTTCCACCATGTCATCGTTAATCAGACCATCATATCCCTTCAGGACACCCTTTACGGCCACATTCTGTGACAGGGCACGTCTTACCACTGCACGGATTGCAGCATTCATACCCGGGGCATCGCCACCACTTGTCAGGACACCTATCGTCTTAACCTTCTTTTCTGTCATCATAGACCACTCCTTTATAACAATTGTTAAAAATCCACACTTTCACTAATGTTAGCATAGTTTTATTCGTATTTCAATATTTCTTCGACAAATGAAGTGGTCAATTTTTGTGCACTTTGCATACATTTCCGGATTTTTTTCAGTAGAAGTACATTATGACATCTGTTCCCGGATTTTCTCTCCCGTAGGGGTGGCCGCCAGGCCGCCTGTTCCTGTTTCCTTCAGGCAGGCAGGCATACAGACGCCGATGCTCTTCATGGCATCAATGACCTCATCCGGCGGAATACGGCTTATCACCCCTGCCATAGCCATATCGGCGCTGGTAAGGGCATTGACACTGCCGATCACATTTCGCTTTACGCAGGGTACCTCTACCAGACCGGCCACCGGATCACAGGCCAGTCCCAGCAGTCCCTTCAGAGCCAAAGCTGCCGCCGTGGCTATCTGTCGGCAATCGCCCCCTGCCAGATAAGCCGCCGCTCCTGCCGCCATAGCGGAAGCCGAGCCGATCTCTGCCTGACAGCCGCCGCTGGCTCCCGCCAGAAAGGCACGGTTGGCAATAACGCCGCCGATACCAGCCGCCACAAACATGGCCTCTGTCATGGTGTCATCGGTAAAGCCCTTTTCCTTTTGCAGGCTCAATAGCACCGCCGGAACCACACCGCAGGAACCGGCTGTAGGCGCCGCCACGATCTTCTTCATACAGGCGTTGGATTCTCCCATTTTTACGGCAGTCTCCATCACCTGACCGATAAAGCTGCCGCAGTAGAGGCGTCCCTCCTGCCGTGCTTTGGCCAGCTTTTCACCGTCGCCCCCTACCAGACCGCTGTTGGAGGAAAGCTCCTTCTCATAATGGGCGTCTGCCTCCTTCATAGTCAGATACAGCGCCTTTGTGGCTGCAATAGACTCTTCCCGGCTCACCGCCCGCTGCTGCATATCGTCCCGGAGCACCAGCTCCCACAGGGCACACTGTTTTTCTTCTGCCTCCCGGCAAAGTTCTTCTAAAGATGTGTACATAGTTCTCCTCCTAAGCCAGACTGAGATAGGTAACCTTCAGGATACCCTCTCCCCGGGACAGCCAGTCGATACCCTCCTGGGGCACCTCCTGATCGCACTCCACTACCATAACCGCCTTGCCGCCCCGGCCATCCCGGTACAGCTGCATGGTGGCAATATTTACCCCTTTGTGAGCCAGCATGCTGGTTACCTCCACCACATGCCCCGGCTGATCCTGATTGTGTACGATCAGTGTAGGATAATCCCCGCTGAAATTGGCGGTCAGGCCGTCTATCTCGTTCACCAGGATCCGGCCGCCGCCGATAGAAGAAGCTACGATCTCCAGCTTTTTCCCTTTTTCTCCCGTCAGCAGAAGCTTAACGGAATTGGGATGGGCGTCGGTGAGCATAATGCTGCCGAAGGAAAAGGCCAGGCCTTCCTCCTCTGCCACTGCAAAGCTGGTACGGATACGGTCATCATCCACATCCATGCCCAAAAGTCCGGCTACCAGCGCCCGGTCTGTACCGTGCCCTCTTCCTGTAGCCAGAAAAGAACCGTGAAGCAGTATTTCTGCCTCCACGATGCGCTCAGCCATAAGCTTTTTCGCTATACGGCCGATCCGCACGGCACCGGCCGTGTGGGAGCTTGAGGGACCGACCATGGCCGGTCCGATAATATCCAGCATATTCATTTTTTCATTCTCCTCGTTGTTTTGTATGTCCCTGATAGAAACGCAGGGCCATCTCCTCCCATAGCTGTCCCTTCAGCTCTGCTGCAGACAGCTGTGGCTGACCTTCCAGCAGCTCCCGGGGCACGCCCTCCTCCGCCATAAGACGGGCATACAGGGCGCAGAGGGCTTCGTCGGTATACGCCCCAAAGCATCCCCCTCTGCTGCCGGGATAGGACAGGATCTCCCCCTCGCTGCACTCCAGCACCTGACACAGGGCCCGCACCAGCTCCACCGATGCTCCCGCCAGATTCCGGGTGCCCTGCTCGTAGGACTGGATGGACCGAAGGCTTGTGCCTGCCAGATCCGCCAGCTCTCTCTGGGTCAATCCCTTTTTCTTTCTCTGCATTTTCAGCCAGTAGGCCTTATCCAAAGATCCTTTGTCCTTCATTTAGATACTGCCTCTTTGTTTGGCCTGCTCCAGCCGTTTGGCCCGGGCCTGGCGCACCGTATAGCGCTCCTCACTGGAAAAAAGTGCCAGCTGCAGCTTTTTCTCCTCGCCTCGAATGTTCAGACCGTTAAGCTTCTTCAGCAGCTTCAGCACCCCCTGGAGCTCCTTTATCTTCTCTTCCAGCTGCTTTGCCTGGTATTCTCCCTCCGGCTCTGCTGCCTTCTTCACCCCAAACTGGGCCTCCAGCTGTTTTTTCCTGCCAAAGGAGACATACAGGCTGTAGGAAGCGGCCTCCTTCTTTTCCGGCTCCAGGATAAAGGGCTGTCCCGGTTCCCCGGTACGCACCATGGTGTACCCTTCCTTTGCCAGCAGCGTCCGCAGCTTGGCCAGACGTCCCTCCAGATCGGCAAAGCCTGACGCCATGTTTTCCGCATCATCCAGCACCCACACTGCCTGCAGGGCATCCCGGGAATCATCCCTGGCGATGGTGTCATGACCTACATCCGGATTTTCCACCGTCATAGCCACCAGACGGGCCGTCTTGTCGGATATCTCCATACCACAGCGCAGCTGCAGCATGGCGATCCTGCCGATCTCTCCATTTTTCTTCATTCTGTCTGTAATATCTGTTTTCATGGTAACACCTCCGTTCTCCTTATATGATTCCAGCATAGCATAACCCAATATTCATTTCAATATTCTGTTGCATAAATCACACATTTGTGTCATTTCTTTGCAAAAAGAAAAATGCCCTTTCAGGCATCTTCCTTTTTCTCCCCTTCTTTTCTCTGCCGCTTGTCCACCTGGAGCATCCCACTGCTCACAAAGATCAAAATCAGTGCGCCAAAATACTGGATGGTTACCGCCAGTACCGCTGCCACGATCTTGGTCTTTCGTGTGGGCAGATCCATAAAGGTAAGGGCCAGCGCCGTCGCCACTCCCATAAGAAGGGATGTCAGTGCGATCACACGCCCTATGCTCTGCAGCACCTGACCTGAGGGCTGCCCTGCCACGTAGGGTCCTTCTTTTCGCTTTTTCCCCATACGCATCAGGATCATTCCCAGAATAAGGCCTATGCAGGGCATGATACAGCAAACCAATACCATAGCCACCTTCATTGTTTTCTCCTTGCTTCCCTTTCCGTGTGTACTTCTACATACCAGTATGACGGACGAAAAGATTTTCGTCAAGAGCCGCTTTTTTCTTCTTTTTCTTAAACAGCAACAAGGGCCTGTATTTTCATACAGACCCTTGTTGCATTACTTGAAAGGAAAGAGAGAGAAAATGTTTGTGGCCTGTAGCCACTCTATATAATGGAAATAGTTGTCTCATTCAATGGTTTAACTATACAGGCAATTTGTGTCTTACATTTGTCTAATTTCTAATCTATTTCTTAAAGACC
>CAZUBP010000031.1:0-11196 GCA_964618605.1 uncultured Lachnospiraceae bacterium
CAACATCTGTCACGTCGAGAATTTGGCAGTCAAAATTATCTGGGTACTCTTTTATATTTTATCGTACAGCTTGCTGTAGGGCTGATAGCGCATGGGAAGATCCAGGAAGGTTTTCTTGTCTACGATACTCTTGTAATGAGAGAAGGTATCGAAACCGTATTTTCCATGATAGCCACCCATACCGCTGGCACCTACGCCGCCGAAGGGCATGGCTGCGGTGGCCAGATGGATCACCACATCGTTGATGCAGCCGCCGCCAAACTGTACCCGGGAGGTAAATCTGCGAATGGCTGCTCTGTCCTCCGAGAAATAGTAGGCAGCCAGGGGATGCTCCTTGCTGTTCAGCAGCTGGATCAGATCCTCCAGAGAATGATAGGTCAGGATGGGCAGCACCGGTCCGAAGATCTCCTCCTGCATTACGGCGTCCTCCCAGGTCACCCCGTCCATGATCGTGGGGGCGATACGCTGGGTGTCTCTGTCCTTCTCACCGCCGAAAACGATCTTTTTCTCATCCATCAGGGCACTGATGCGGTCAAAATGCTTGGTATTGATGATCTTGCCATAGTTGGAATTTTCCAAAGGCTTTTCTCCAAACTGGCGGATGATCTCCCGTTTCAGGTGAGTGATCAGTTCTTCCTTCACACTTTCCTGGCAGTAAATATAATCCGGCGCTACACAGGTCTGGCCGCAGTTCAAGTATTTACCAAAGACGATTCTTCTGGCTGCCAGACGAATATTGGCGGTGGCATCCACTACACAGTGGCTCTTGCCTCCCAGCTCCAGAGAAACCGGGGTCAGGTGTTCGGCGCTCTGCCGCAGCACCTCACGGCCTACATTCTGACTTCCGGTAAAGAAAATATAATCAAAGCGCTGCTTCAGGAGACAGGCATTTTCCTCCCGGCCGCCGTCGATCACAGCTACATATTCCTCCGGGAAGCATTTGGCCACCAGCTTTTTCATTACCGCTGTAGTAGCGGGGGAATAGGCGCTGGGTTTCAAAATACAGGTATTTCCCGCTGCAATGGCGTCCACCAGGGGATCTATGGTCAGCAGGAAGGGATAGTTCCAGGGGCTCATGATCAGCACATTACCGTAGGGAGAGGGTTTCATAAAGCTGCGGGACACGTACTGGGTCAGGGGCGTGGGCCGTCTCTTTTCACCGGCGTAGCTGCGAATATGGCTCAGCATATGGCTGATCTCCGACAGTGTCAGTCCCACCTCGCACATATAGCTCTCCTCAGCGCCCTTTCCCAGATCCTCCTTCAGAGCCTGACTGATCTCCGGCTCCCACTCTTTGATGGTTGCCTTCAGCAGTTTTAACTTTTCAATACGCTTTTCCACCGGAAGGGTCGCTCCCGTTGCATAAAATGCTTTCTGCTTTTTCAGGATCTCCTGAATCTCTGCCTCACGCATGCTCTTTTTCCTCCATTATCATATAGTAGAATTCTTCCAGCTCCTTAGCCGTCATCAGCTTGGGCACCGGATACAGAGGATTGGCTTCCTTCTCGGCCTTTTTGGCCATGGCGGGGATATCCTCCGGGCGAATGCCTTCAATGGTATCGCCGATATTCAGATCCTTTTTCATTTCCTTGATAGCCGCAATAAATTTCTTGGCTCCCTGCTCATGGCTTTCCTGCAGAGTAGAGAGGCCTACGGCAACTGCCAGATAATGGAGGGGCTTGTAGGCCGCCTCTCCATAGGCTTCCAGTACAAAGGGAAGTAACACCGCATTGGCCAGTCCGTGGGGTGTGTTGTACTTTCCTCCCAGGGAATGGGCCACCGCATGTACATAGCCTACATAGGAACGGGTAAAGGCATTTCCCGCCATGTAGGAGGCATGGAGCATATTTTCCCGGGCCTGCATATCGTTTCCGTCCCGGTAAACCTTTCGGATATTGGCAAAGATCAGGCGCACTGCCTCCAGGGCATCCTTTCTCGTCTCCTTCGTGGTGGACTGGCCGATGTAGGCCTCCACGGCATGGGTCAGAGCGTCCATACCGGTGGTTGCTGTAACTGCCGGGGGCAGGGAACGGGTAACCTCCGGATCCAGCACCGCATATCGGGGGATCAGAGGGAAATCGTTGATGGGATATTTATGGCGGGTCTTGGAGTCTACGATGACAGCGGCCAGGGTAGTCTCACTGCCGGTACCGGCGGTGGTGGGTACGGCGATCAAAAGGGGCAGGGGAAGCAGCACCTTCAGGATACCCTCCATCTTTGCCAGAGATTTGTGTTTTCTAGCCACCCGGGCACCTACAGCCTTGGCACAGTCCATGGAGGAGCCGCCGCCGAAGCCGATCAACGCCTGACATTTTTCCTTTTTATACAGGGCAAGAGCCTCCTCCACATTGTCGGTAGTGGGATTGGCTACGGTTTTATCATATACGATGCAGCGAATCTGCTTTTCCTCTAAAAGCTGCTCCAGGTTCTTCGTCAGTCCGAAGCCCCGGATGGTAGCATCCGTTACCAGCAGCACGCAGTATTTGTGTTTTTTCTCCAACAGATCGGCCAGGGCCTCCATATTTTCCAGAGTTTTCGGCTTTCTGTAGGGCAAAAAGGGGATCGCCAGGTGAAACACCTGCTGATACACACGACAGTACACTTTTTTCGCTATATTCATCTTGTTATAAACCTTTCTTTTTTTATTGAAAATCAAACATTTTGATTATAGAGTGTTCCCTTCCCACTGTCAACATAAGGCAATGGACCCCTCCGGTAAATTACAGAAAATTACTGGAATTTTCATGGAGCTGTGCTATACTATGAACTATCATATCTGAACACAAAGAAGGAGAAAAATTTTGGATACTTCGGCTATATTACAGGCCATTTTTTTAGTGCTTTTGCTTATCGCTTCCGGCTTTTTTTCATCAGCGGAAACCGCTCTCACCACCGTAAACCGCATACAGCTGCAGCTTCTGGCAGAGGATGGGGATAAACGGGCCAAAAGGGTGGAGCAGATTCTGGAGAAATCTCCCAAGATGCTCTCAGCCATTCTCATCGGCAACAATCTGGTGAACATTTCCGCCTCAGCCCTGGCTACCACCCTGACGATCTCCCTTTTCGGCAACGGCTACGTAGGACTTGCCACAGGTATACTGACACTGCTGGTTCTGGTTTTTGGCGAGATCACCCCCAAATCCCTGGCTTCTCTGTATGCCCTGAAGCTGTCCCTGGCCTACTCCGGTTTTATCTGGGGACTGATGCGGCTTCTGACGCCGGTTATCTTTATTATTGAAGGGATCCGTACCGGCCTTCTGCAGCTGTTGGGGATCGACCCCAATGTCCGGGAAAGCCGCATTACCGAGGACGAGCTGAAAACTCTGGTGGATGTGGGCCGGGAGGAAGGGGCCATTGAAAAGGATGAGTTCGAGATGATCAACAACGTGTTCAGTCTGGACGATTCTCTGGCCAAGGATATCATGATCCCCCGTATCGATATGTCCTTTCTTCATGTGGACGCCACCTACGAGGAGGTTATTGAGCTGTACCGGGACACCAGCTACACCCGTTTCCCCATTTACAGCGATACCCGGGACACGGTGATCGGCACCATCAATGTAAAGGATCTGCTGCTCTATCCCAAGGACGAGCCCTTCCACATACGAAAGCTTCTCAGGGAGCCCCATTTCACCTTTGAACATAAGGAGGTAGGCACCCTGCTTATGGAAATGCAGGAGGGCGGCATCAGCCTGGTGATCGTTCTGGACGAATACGGCTCCACCTCCGGTATGATCACCATGGAGGATCTTCTGGAGGAGATCGTAGGGGAGATCCGGGACGAGTACGATAAGGACGAAACCGACGCCATTATCGAGCTGAAGCCCGGCCGGGAATACCTGATCGACGGTTCCACAAACCTGATCGACGTAAACGACGCTTTAAAGATCAATCTCACCTCCGAGGAATACGATTCCATCGGCGGCTACATTATAGAAAAGCTGGATCGCCTGCCAAAAAGCGGGGAGACCCTTCTTCTGGAGGAGGGCATCAAGCTTACCACCGAGGTGGTCAAACGCAACCGGGTAGAAAAGGTACATCTCTTTCTCCCCTGATAAAGGCAAAAAATAAGGGAAGTGACACGGATACGTCACTTCCCTTTCTTATACTGTCTTAAAAAACCTACGCTTCTTCCACCGGCTCAAAATATTTAGCCATACCGGTCATAACATGAGCCACCTCGTCGTGGGGTCTCGGAATTACCTTAAAAGCGATCAGATCGCCAAGCTTCTTGGCATGCTCACATCCTGCAGCTACAGCGGACTCTACAGCACCTACATCTCCCACAACCATAACGGTGAGCAGAGAGGAACCGATTCTCTCCAGCGCTACCAGCTTTACATTGGATGTTTTCAGCATAACGTCTGCCGCCTCAACAATCGCACAATATCCTTTTGTTTCAATCATTCCTAATGCCTGCATATCTCTACCAGCTTTCTTCGACTTTATCTGCAGTACAGCCGGGGCTGTACCTCTTGGATTTCGACTTTTTCACAATTCAGATTCATACTACCAGAATTTTGCATGTTTTACAAGCTGTTTGTCATACATTGGGTAAAAAGAGCTGGTTCTATGCCATGTCCCGTTACATATCTCTTCCCGTAATTTTACTGGCCTTATGTCTCATGGGTGCCCTGGGCTACGTCTATCAAAGCCGCACCTCCACTGTACAGACGAGTTATGAGGTAGGCGACCGCAATTTGCCCGTCTACTGTGTAGATACAACAGAGAAAAAGATCGCCCTCTCCTTTGATGCAGCCTGGGGAAACGAAGATACCCAGAATATTCTCGCCGTTTTGCGGGAAAACGATGTAAAGGTCACCTTTTTCATGACCGGAGGCTGGGTGAGCTCCTATCCCGATGACGTAAAGTCCATTCTGGCAGACGGCCATGATCTGGGAAACCACAGCGAGAACCACAAGGATATGGCCACCTTAAGCGCCGCCCAGCAAAAGGAGGAGCTACAGCTGGTCCATGACCGGGTGAAGGAGCTGACAGGCTATGAAATGACCCTGTTCCGTCCCCCTTACGGTTCCTACAATAACGATCTCATCGATACCGCCGCCTCCCTGGGGTACACCGCCGTACAGTGGTCTGTGGACAGTCTGGACTGGAAGGACTACGGCGTACAGGAGATCATCGATACGGTGTGCAATCATCCCAATCTGGAAAACGGTGCCATCATTCTCTGCCATAACGGTGCCAAATACACTCCCGAAGCCCTGGATACCATGATCAAGACCCTGAAAGAGAAAGGCTTTACCTTTGTAAAGATCTCTGAGCTTTTGTACAGCGAACCCTATCATCTGGGGGTAGACGGCAAGCAGTACGATGACAGCGGCGCTGCCCAGGAGGATACAGCCGTTTCTTCTGCTGCCCTGTCAGAAACGGACCCCACCTGATCCCTGTAATGCAAAAAGGAGTCCTTCCTGGGGAAAGGGCTCCTTTTTATCTTTCTTGTCTATTCCGTCAGGGAATAGCCTTTATCTGTCCATTTTTTACGTTCTACCATACGACCCATAACGTAAGCTACGATACCTACGCCGATACCGGTCTGTACACAGAAGAGAAGGCTTTCGATCTCTCCCGGCAGCTCGCCGCCGATGAGAGTCTCCAGAACCGGAGTAAACCAGGGCTCATAATCCTGCTCTGTAACCTCGGAGATCATCTCTCCGCCGGCATCATCAGATCCGCCGAACTCTGCTCCTCTAAGAGAAAGCAGGGGAATAACAGCAATCAAAACTGCAGCAATAATTAAGGCAATAACAGTAGATTTATTACTTTTCTTCATCAGTCTTTTGCTCCTTTCAAATATCCGATTCCTTTCAGTTCCTTCTGGGCGTAGGTTTCCAGACCGATCATAATAACAACGGTAAGGATACCTTCAATAACGGCCAGAGGCAGCTGTGTGGGAGCGAATACACCCAGATATTTCACCAGACCATAGAAGAAGCCCTGGGTCGGTGAGGGATGTGCGATAGCCAGCTGTACACTGGTTACACAGTAGGTGAACAGGTCACCGGCAAAAGCAGCAATGAAAATAGTTACTTTTTTGTTCAGCTTGGTTTTGCTGAGACCCTTGTACAGGAAGTAGCTGAGGATCGGTCCTGCTACTGCCATGGAGAAGCAGTTTGCACCCAGAGTGGTTACACCACCGTGAGCCAGAAGAACGGCCTGGAAGATCAGTACGATGATACCCAGGATACTGGTAACACAGGGTCCAAAGAGGATAGCACCCAGACCTGTACCGGTCATATGGGAGCAGCTTCCGGTTACTGACGGGATCTTCAGTGAAGAAATAACGAAAACGAAAGCGCCTGTCAGAGCCAGCAGCATCATGGTCTGACGATTGGCTTCCAGCTGTTTTTTAATGTTAATAAAACCGATAACCAGGAAGGGAACACAGATCACACCCCACATAATACAGTACTGCAGCGGTAAGAATCCCTCCATGATATGCATGGCGTTAGCTGCAGGTACAATAGAAAACATGCAGCATAGCGTTGTGATAAGTACAACGAATTTCTTTTGTCTCTTTGTCATATATTTTTCCTTTCTTCCCCCTTCTCAGGGACACAGCCTGTCTTTACCTACAGGCAGTCCGGCACCCGAAGGCGCCTTTTGTTCCCGAAGCCGGTACCTGCCCCGGGATCTATGGTAACTGTATCGCTTTTGGCCAAGGCAGATACAGGATTACCCGCTTTACGCTTCTTTTGCTTTCATGTACATAGCCTGAAATTCCTGTACATTTCTGGGATAAGCCAGACCGTTTCCGGCAAGGCCTCTCTCCTTCAGTGTTTCATATATATCCAGCATCATGGGACGCTTCAGGTTGGCCTTCTGCACCACCTCTTCATTCTGGAATACAGACAGGGGCGTTCCATCGGCAATAATACGTCCGCCGCAGAACACGACCACCCGCTCTGCCCAGCGATAGGCGAAATCCACATCATGGGTGGAGATCAGCAGAGTCTTGTTCTCCCGGGACATCTTTTCCAGTACCTCCTCCAGCATCTGGGCGTTTACCGGATCCAGAGCTGCGGTAGGCTCATCAAAAATAATGATCTCCGACTGCATGGCAATAATGTCGGCGATACTGACTCTCTTTTTCTCGCCGCCGCTAAGGTAATGAGGCGGACGATCCTTAAATCCTGTAAGATTCATATAAGCCAGGGCTTCGTCTACCCGCTGGCTTACCTCTTCCTTGGGAAGCTTCAGATTCATGGGGCCGAAGGAGACCTCAGCCCGCACAGTGGAAGCAATGATCTGATTGTCGGCATCCTGAAAAACAATACCCACATTCTTCCGCAGGTTATTCATGGTCTTTTTGGTCATTTTCTCCCCACGGTAGTAGATCTCTCCCTCTTCCTGCTTTAATACACCATTTATATTCAGGAAAAAAGTGGACTTTCCGGCTCCGTTGGAGCCCATAACAGCGATCCGCTCTCCTTCCCGGATATCCAGATCCACCCCATCCAGGGCCATCTTTTCCTCGCTATAGGCATAATGCAGATTTCGCACCTGCAATATTGTTTCTTTACTCATCTCTATTCTCTCCTCCTGGTCAGATTATCGGGTCAGCTGCCATACCAGCAGCATAAAGGCCACACAGGCTGCAGCTCCCGCCACCTGTTTTGCCGTCACTTCCTTGTCCTCCTCCAGAAAGAGAAGTTCGCCATCGTAGCAGCGGGCCTCCAGCGCCTGGTAGTAGGTGTTGCCCTTTTTCAGGGACACTACCAGAAGATTGCTGGCCACCTGCCCAAAGGAAAGACAGGAGGTTTTGAAATCGCAGTATCCCAGTCTGGACTCCGCAGAATTTTTCATTCTGCACTGGGTGTCCATCATCAGGAAAATATAGCGATAGATCATACTCATTAATTCCACAAAGATCTTGGGTATATGTATACTGCGCAGTACCGCAATGATCTCACTGGCCGGGGTGGATAAGGTCAGCATATACATGGCGCTGACAGCACCGAAGGCCTTGACGATCAGCAGTGCCATCTCCCGCAGGGATGCATCGGAGCAGTATATATAGAAGAAACCCAGATGCAGATTGTACTGGCCTATAGGGGACAGGGCAAAGCCCACCGCTATGGCAAAGCTGCCGAAAAGCAAAAATACAATGGGAATGGTCATCAGGGACAGATACCGGCGAAAGGGAAGTCCTCCCATAAACATGGTAATATACCCCATAAGTATAATGGAGCTGATGGCCACATAGAAATTGTCACAGGCAATGCACAGGATCAGACAGATCATGGCAAAGGCTGCCTTGAATTTAGGGTTCCAGCTGCGAATGCCTGAGGCATAGGCGTAAAAATCGATGGAAAATACGGATCCATCGTGTTTATGTCCAAATCCTGTGTGATGATGACCGTGGGTTTTCTTTTCCTTCAGGCTTCTGAGCAGGCTCTGAAGCACTATACCCACCACCATAACAACGAGGACGATCTGAACGTATCGTTTCATAGGGTTTCTTCTCTCCTTTTTTGTTTGTCAAATTTTCGCAAATTTGCAAACAATTTCGTTTCTGTAGTTCACTTTAACACTCCAAATCTGATAATTCAATTAGTCTAAACTAACTGGTATTCTTTATTTTCCGGTTTTTCATGGTGTGTTTCCTTTTTGGCCTCCCATTGTTATCTGTTATCTTTTTGTTTTGTCTGTAGTTCATCTTTTTATTGTTTTTTTTCTTTTTATTTTCTGTCATTTAATAGATTTTTCTAATCTTTTACAACTTTAATCCATAACAAAACGATATACTTTCCTCTGGTCAAATAGAAATAGCTATTGTCTTTTTCTATGGTTTTCCTTCTGTGGGGAAACCTTTTTCCTGCAAACTTCCTATTGCACATCAGGGAAATACGGTATAGAATGAGGAAAACGGTTCTGTAGAGCGAGGAAATACGTATGAAATTATTAGAAGAACGCATCCGTCGGGATGGTGTATTAAAACCCGGAAATGTACTGAAGGTTGATAATTTTCTGAATCATCAGATGGACATCGAGCTTTTTGACGAGATGGGAAAGGAATGGGCCAGACGCTTCGCCGATAAACCCATCAACAAGATCCTCACCATCGAGGCCTCCGGTATCGGCATCGCCGCTATCGTGTCCCGCCACTTCGGCAATGTGCCCGTGGTATTTGCCAAGAAGGCCAAAAGCATCAACCTGGAGGGGGATGTTTACAAGACAAAGATCGAATCCTTCACCCACAAAAAGGTATATGATGTTATCGTATCCAAGAAATATATCGGACCGGAGGATCACGTGCTGATCATCGACGATTTTCTGGCTAACGGCTGCGCACTGCAGGGTCTGATCGAGCTGGTAGACGAAGCTCATGCCACTATCGAGGGCATCGGTATTGCCATTGAGAAGGGCTTCCAGCAGGGCGGCTCCATTATCCGCAGCAAGGGTATTCAGCTGGAGTCTCTGGCTATCGTTGAGGGCATTGACGATGCCACCGGCACTATTACCTTCCGGGAGCAGTAGATCCAACCATAAAAAAAACGCTGTAGACAGATTTCTCTGTTTACAGCGTTTTTCTTTTGGCTAAATAGCAGGGTATTCAGGCCGGATCCTCTTCCATGGCAACATACTCCAGGGTATCCTCCGTTACATGACAACAAAGGCACAGGATCTTTACCCCTGCTGCTCTGGCCTCCGCCATGGCTTCCCCAAAGGCGGGATGGGTGGTCACATTGGGACGCACCTCAGCGATCCCATTCATCTGGATCACGAAGGCCAGCCGGGCATGATAGCCCTCCCCGGCCGCCCGGATCAACTCCCGGATGTGCTTTACCCCTCTCACTGTGGGGGCATCAGGAAAATAGCCCACCCCTTCGATTTCCAGGGTGCACCCCTTCACCTCCATGAGAAAGCGCTCCTCCTCTTTTTCCATATAAAAGTCGATGCGGGAATCCCCATAGGTATACTCCGGACGCACCAGGGAAAAGGCCTGGTCCCGGAGCCATTCTCCCATGACCTTGTTGGGGGCCTGACTGTCAATATTGATCCAGCCCACCGTGTCTTTGTAAACGGCGATGAGGTCATACCTGGTTTTCCGGTTGGGATTGTTCGCCTCAGCCAGCACCACCTGTACCCCGGGGATCAGCAGCTCCTTACATCGTCCGGTATTTTTTACGTGCACCGTCTCCTGCTGCCCTTCCAGCTCCACGATGGCTATAAAACGATTGGGGCGACTGAGAAAAGTCGCCCGCTTTGTATGTGCATATTTCATTTTCTGTAACTGTCACTCCTGTGGCTGCATCAATCTCCGTAGATGATCAGGGACTGCACAACGCCATCATTGTCAAAGTACACCCCGTTGTACCAGGTATAGGTAGTAAGATCATCCTTGGTAACGGTGTTGTATCCGCCGTTTTCAAGAGCAATACCCATCAGGGCATCCTTGCTGATGCAAAGCTTTCCTTCATAGAAGGGGGCATCTACACGGTCATCACTGCCCTCATAGAGTACGATATCCCCATCCTCGTTGATACTCATATCATTGAAGAAATAGTAATACTCGTAGCCTTCCGGTGAAGTAAAGTCACCGTTCTCTCCCAGCGTAATCTCCTGGGTCTCTCCGGTAAGCTCATTTACGGTGATGGTCACTACATCTCCCACCTTCAGGTCAGGGGATACGGTAATAGGTTTGGCAAAGGTGGCATTTACAGTGTAATACGCTCCCTCATCTGTCAATGTGGAGGGATCCAGGGAATAGCTCAGCAGAGAATCCTGTCCTACAGGGTTCTTGCTGTCCTGCTGCTCCTGGAAACCATACTGCTGGATCACCTGCCAGGATGCCTGATCCACCGGAGCAGCTGTTGTCTCCTGAGTCTGGCTCTCGGTATCCTCCGGCAATACCTGGGAAACTGCCGGTATCTCGGAAGCTTCGCCAGTCTCACTGGTTACTGCAGAAGCCTCACTTGTCTGACTGGTCACTGTGGAATCCACAGCACTCTCCTGAGAAGAAGAGGTATTTCCACAGCCGCCGAGAAGAAGGGCTGCCGCCATAATACATACGATACTTTTTTTCATTATCTCATTCCTCCTGTAATAAAAAGCTACACCTATTATACTACAGACAGAGGATGCATATTGTATTAATTCATGAAAATTTATGAAGTATTCTGATTATATCTCTCGCAGAGCGTCCTTCATCTCTTTCACATAGGCCTCAACGTA
>CAZUBP010000032.1:0-11080 GCA_964618605.1 uncultured Lachnospiraceae bacterium
TCAAAGTGTCCTTTCAGCGGCTTGTTAACCAGTTTTTCTCTCTTGTCAACAAAACCAACCTGTACTGCGCTATAGCCATCGTTCTCAACAGTTTTAACCTGTGTAACAACAACCGGGCCAGCCTGCAGTACTGTTACGGGAGTAAGTACTCCGTCCTCGTTGAAGATTTGAGTCATTCCGACTTTGGTAGCTAAGATAGCTTTCTTCATTCTTTTTACCTCCTGTTAATCTACAGCGGATCGCATGTGCGATCATCCTAGAACAGTAGATATACGTGGAATGATGAATCATTACTTCTATATCTAAAGCTTCAGGATTGTTACCAAATTGTTTTAGAGAAACATTATTTCTGTTTCATCTTGATGTCGATATATACACCAGCCGGCATTTCCAGTCTGCTCAGAGCATCTACAGTTTTCTGAGTAGGTGTGATGATATCGATCAGTCTCTTATGAGTTCTCTGCTCGAACTGCTCGCGGCTGTCCTTGTACTTGTGAACAGCACGAAGAATTGTAACTACCTCTTTCTTTGTGGGAAGGGGTACCGGACCACTCACTACAGATCCGTTCTTCTTTACAGTTTCGATGATTTTTGCTGCAGATGCATCAACCAGCTGATGATCATAAGCTTTCAGTGTGATTCTCATTACTTGACTTGCCATAAAAAAAGTCGCCTCCTTTTCGCTTTTTCGAGCGACAAGCGGTGACTGTACACTTTCCCGTGTGTGTCCTACCGGACCACGCACGTTGTTTCCATACTTTCAATGGACGTTTTAAGTTTTGTACAGTGACTTGTCGTCAGTTATCTTGAACTTGACATTCGCTCCACGGAAAACCTGTCCTAAGACAGCAACCTCACGCTTCACAGCTATCATGTCACAACAGTCGCATTATACAAGAAACCCCTCGCTTTTGCAAGGGGTTTTTACATTTTTTTGTATTTTTTTATAAGATAGAAGAATAATCCAGCAGGGTCAGTCCCAGCTCCTTATCTTCCACTACATCCGGCTCATCACCAGCCAGAATAGCTTTGCGGATCAGCTCATCTGCTGTGTAGCAGGGGATCACGATCTCCTGGCCTTCCTCTGCAGGCTCCTCAACCAGGGCTGCTGCTGCTTCATCTGCCGCTTCTTCAACGGGTGCTGCCTCAGGTACCTCTGTCACAGGTGTTTCCTGTGCCGGCATCCTGCTCATATCCTTTGTCTCTCCGGCTGCCGCTTCTGCTGCGGGTTCAGGCGTCTGACCCTCTGCCATGGCGCTGGCTACGGAAGAAGCAATCTCTGCCCGGGCTGCCTCAAAAAGATCTGCCGTATTCTGGGTGGGTGTCTCCTCACTCTCCGGCTCGGCCTCAATGGCTCTGGTACGATTGGTGGGCTCTGCACTGAGCTGTTTGGCTTCCTTCTTGGCTGCCTTTCTGGCTCTTCTGGCCGCCTTCTTTTCTTCCTTCTTTTTCAGATAGGCTTCGTACTCGGCATCCTCGTCCTCATCCTCCGCCTGTCTGGCTGCTTTCTTCTCCGCCTTCTTTTCTTTCTTCCGGCGTTTCTTCTCGGCACGGGCCTGCTCCATCTCTTCGGCATCCCCGTCCTCGTCGTCCTCTTCCTCCTCCTTCAGCTTATCCTTTCTCCAGATCTCGGAAAGAACAAACAGAAGCAACAGGAGCACGGCTACCAGACCGATGATCACCCAGCCCTTTACGGAACCGGCAGCTACTGCCAGGTATCCCAGAACCGGTACAGTTATATAGGCAACGCACAGAGTGGAGGCTGTCTTTTCTACCGTCTCTGCACTGTCATTTCTCGCATTTTTAAGAACTACCGTTCCGTTCTCCGCATCCACAGCACTGACCTTGTACAGGTATTGGGAGCCGTCTGCTTCTTCCACGAAAACGCTGTCACCGTAGGTCACGTCCTGCAGTTTTTTCGTCTGCCCATATACCACAGTACCCACGGACAGATTTGTCTCTACCCGGTCATTTTCAATAATATTCATCTCCACGCCCAACAGCGACGGAACCAGCAGGGCTGCCGCCGAGAGCAGGGCACAGACCAGAACGATATTTACGATCACTTTCAAAAACTTTGACATTTCTGTACTCCTTACTTTTTATACTACTCCCCGTAGTAAACGATATCTTATTTATTATACCATATTTCCTGCTCTTTGCAAGGTTATAAGCGCCTGGCAAACAGCACTATATCCACAATATTAAAGGTTGCGATTCCATTTTTTCTACATTATAATATGTAGAGATTCCACTTCAACCCTTTTCAGGAGAATATTATGAACCACGAAATAAAGCAAATCGAGGATCTTTCTTTGAATGCCTGGCCATCTCACCAGATACAGATTTATGACAATTGGCTCCTTAGATTTTCTTATTTTTATACCCACCGAACCAACAGCGTGGAACAGCTGGGAGCCTCTACCCTTCCTCTTCCGGAGAAGATCGCCTACTGCGAATCCATCTACCGGGACTGGGGCACGCCCTGTATTTTTAAGATCAATCCCTTTCTCGTTCCCGACTTTGATCGTCTGCTGGAAAAGCGCCGTTACGAGATCGAACATATCACAGAGGTTATGACCCTTACTCTGCCCTCCAGGATAGACACACTGCCGGATATCCCCGTGGTACTGGAGGAGAACATATCCTCCCGGTGGATCTTTTCTCTCTTTGACCTGAAGAATACCACCAACGAGATCCATCGCCGGATCGTACCCTCCATGTATGCCGCCATCCCCAAACGCACCATTGCCGCTCATATCGAGGATCAGGGGCGTTACGTGGCTACGGGACTGGGCATTCTTGACCGGGATTATCTGGGAATCTACGCTATTCACGTGGATCCCGCCTATCGCCGCCATCACTTTGCCCAGGCTATCTGTCAGAGCCTACTGGCTCAGGGACAGAAGCAGGGGGCCAAAAAGGCGTATCTGCAGGTAGTGCAGGGTAATATTCCTGCCCGTACACTGTATGAAAATCTGGGATTTCGCCAGCTGTATACCTACTGGTTCCGTGTCAGTCCCGATTATTTCTGATCCTTTTTCCGCAGATTTTCTGCGATCTCACTGAGCTTTCGCAATCGATGGTTTACCCCCGACTTACCCACAGGGGGCTGCAAAAGCTCTCCCAGCTCTTTCAGTGAGGCATCGGGGTATTCCAGACGCACCTCCGCCATTTCCCGGAGATTCCCGGGAAGATGAGCGAACTCACCGCAGCTTTCAATATAGCGAATATCCTCGATCTGGCGCACAGCGGCGGACACCGTCTTGTTCAGGTTGGCCGTCTCGCAGTTCACCTGCCGATTGAGGTTATTGCGCATTTCCTTCAGGATCCGCACATTTTCCATGGCAAAAAGGTGCTTTTTGGCTCCTATACTGGCCAGAAAAGAAAGGATCTGTTCCCCTTCCTTCAAATAGACCACGTCATTCTTCTTCCGGGTAACGATCCGGGCATCCATGGAAAGCTCCCTCATCACCTGTTTTAAAACCTCCGCCCGCTCTCTCTGCTGACACACGATCTCCAGATGATAGGACTTCTGGGGATCGCTGACGGAGCCGCTGGCCAGGAAAGCCCCACGAATATAGGCCCGTTTACAGCATTCCCGCTGCAGCAGGGAAAGCTGGCTCTCCTCCACATCCTCCTTAAGCTCCCGCTGTTCATCCAGAACGCAGATGGCCTGAAGGATCCGCACCGCATCCTCGTCCTCATCTACCACCAGATGGTAGGTAGAGGCTTTGGCCAGATATTCATTTTTTCGTAAAATAACCGCCGCCTGGATGCCAAACAGCTTTTTCACCAGGGTATAATAGGCTCTGGCCAGATACACATTTTCCGTGTGTATCTCCAGCTCGTATTTGTCATCCTCGTCAATCATCACCTGACCGCAGCCGGAAACTATGGCTGCCAGCTCTGCCAGTCGGCAATGACGACTGTTATCCATTACAACGGAAAGCTCTTCTTTGATTTCACCGGAAAAAGACATCTATCCATCCTCTCAGCGGGCCTTGAGTATCGTATCCCGCTCTATATCTCTGTGTTCAAGACGAAGTCCTATAGACTCCACGGCAGACAACCGCCGGTACAGCTGGTTGGCCAGGGTTACCGAACGGTGTTTCCCTCCGGTACAGCCTACAGCGATCACCAGCTGGTGTTTCCCCTCCTCAATATAGTGGGGGATCAGAAACTCCAGCATATCTGCCAGCTTGTCCAGAAACTCCACGGACTGGCTCTGGGACATGACGTAATCGTTCACCGGAGCATCATTTCCCGTCAGGGGACGCAGCTCTTCTATATAGTAGGGATTCGGGAGGAAACGCACATCGAATACCAGATCCGCATCCTCGGGAATACCGTTTTTGAAGCCAAAGGAAACCACCGTCACCATCAGGCTCTTGAATTTCTTGCCGCTGAGAAATATCTTTTCCAGCTCCACCCGCAGCTCCCGGGTGAGCACATGACTGGTATTGATCACGTAATCCGCCTTGGCCTTGATATCCTCCAGCATCTCCCGCTCCTTCAGGATACCCGGCAATATACGGCCGTCTCCCACCAGGGGATGCTTTCTTCTGGTCTCCTTGTACCGTTTCATCAGGGTCTCATCCGAGGCATCCAGAAAGAGGATCTCACACTCAATATCCAGGGCATCCAGAAGCCCCAGCTCCTTGCCGATCTGCTCAAAGGATCTGTGCCCCCGCACATCCATCCCCAGCGCTACCTGGGGGATCTCTCCTGTCACCTGATTTTCCTGTACAAACTCCACAAAGCGTCCCAGAAGGGGCACCGGCAAATTATCCACGCAGAAAAAGCCCATATCCTCCAGCATTTTCAGAGCTGTAGTCTTTCCTGCTCCTGACATACCTGTCACAATGATAAATCTCATGGCTGCACCTCATTTATCTGTCAAATCCAAGGAAACGTATCTCCGGTTCCAGTTTCTTTTCAAAGGTATCCCACACCACCTGCTGCACGTGTTCCATCACGCCGCACACATCCGCAGCTGTGGCATGACCGGCATTGACAACGAAGCCACAGTGTTTCTCCGATACCATAGCATCTCCCACACGATAACCCCGAAGGCCGGCATCCATAATCAGTTTTCCTGCGAAGCACCCTTCCGGACGCTTAAAGGTACTGCCCGCACTGGGCATATCCAGGGGCTGTTTGCTCACCCGCTGTTCCTTCAATTCCCGCATTCTTGCCTGAATCTGTTCCTTATCGCCTCTGGTAAGCTGAATCTCAGCTCCCAGCACAATATAGGCTTTCTCCATCATGATACTGTGGCGATAGCTCAGCTGCATCTCCTCCACCGACAGCGTCAGCACCTCGCCTGTATCGCTGAGTACCCGAACGCTGCGCAGGATCTGGCTCATTTCTCCGCCGTAGGCTCCGGCATTCATCATGCAGGCGCCCCCCAGACTGCCGGGAATACCTGCGGCAAATTCCATACCGGTAAGTCCTGCATCCAAAGCCCTGTGGGCTACCCGGGAAAGCATAGCTCCTGCCTGGGCGTAGATCACTGTATCCTTCACGGTAATCTCGCCGAGGGTATTGCCGATGTAGATCACCACACCATCATAGCCCTGATCACTTACCAGCAGATTACTGCCATTGCCTAATACAAAGTAAGGTACCTGCTGACTGCGGCACAGGGCCACTGCCTCTGCCAGCTCCTCCTCGCTTTTGGGGGTAACAAACACACTGGCCGGTCCGCCGATGCGAAAGGTGGTGTGTCTGCTCATATTTTCATTTATACATACGGAACCTGGTGTCAACCGTTCTTCCAGTAATTCTTTTATGCGTAACTGCTCCATTCCGTTCTCCGTTTCAAACTGCTAAACTACACGTACTACCTGGGATTTCCGGACACAGCCTGCAATCCCGCACTTTTTATTATACACTGAACCTTTTAAGGCTGGCAACAGATTTCCGGCGATACACAGGAAATTCAAAAAGCTGCTGCACCTTCCGGCACAGCAGCTTATTCTCTGCATGTTCATCAAATATGGATGGACTCACTCCAGTCATCCTCATCGTAACCGATATCCTCCGGCACAGCGTCCATCATGCGGCCGCTAACCATGGAACGGTACATCTCACTCAAGGGCTCTTCCTCTTCATCATCCGGCATGGGACTCTCGGTAAGAATACGAGCCTCCACCTTAAGAGGTGCCCACCAGTTGGTGCGGCCAAGCTCTGTTACCGGCACATCTTTTCTTCTCTTGGTAACCAGCGTGGGAGCGATCTTGGGATGAGCCGTGTAGGCCTTCATATCCTCATGGAAATTTTTGCCCACATACTCAAAGGTCAGCAAAATCAGCTCATTCATCCGATAAAAGCATTTATTTCGCACGCCGTAGGTCCAGGCAATCTGCTGCTCCTCCAGCGTCGGATGCTGCACCTGCTGCAAAAACGCCTCTCTTTTCTCTGGTACAATGTACATAATCTCTGCTACTTGAATCATATAGGAATCTCCTTTCGATGATATTACGTCCGCAAAATTGTCAGCCAAATGCCGATCTCAACTGTCAATATTCTAACATGTACATTGTCTGCTGTCAATTGACACATCCCCTCCTACAGGGGAATCCGGCAGGAGGGGATGCGTTTTACACTCTTATTTTTTGTTGATGATCTGGTCTCTCAAAAGAGCGACAAATTCATCCAGACCAACCGTAGTCGTTTTCTGCTCACCATGGAGACGGAAGGAAACGGTTCTGTCATTTTTCTCGTTGTTGCCCAGTACCAGCAGATAGGGAACCTTGTGAAGCTGTCCCTCTCTCATACGGTAACCCAGCTTTTCAGAACGATCGTCCAGCTCTACACGAACCTGGGCCTCATCCAGCAGCTCGTATACCTCATGGGCATAAGCGGAAAGCTCTTCATCGTCATTCTTTACCGGAAGGATTCTGGCCTGTACGGGAGCCAGCCATACCGGCAGGTTACCCTTGGTCTCTTCCAGAATATAGGCCATAAAGCGATCCAGAGATCCCAGAATAGCTCTGTGAAGAACGACCGGGGTCTTTTTCTCGCCGTCTCTGTCAATGTAGGTCAGCTGGAACTTAGCCGGCAGGCAGAAATCCAACTGGCAGGTGGACAGGGTATATTCGTTACCTACAGCCGGTTTTACGTTAACATCCAGCTTCGGTCCGTAGAAGGCAGCCTCGCCGATCTCCTCTGTGTACTCGATACCGATGTCATTCAGTACTTCACGGAGAGCGTTCTCTGCGGTATTCCACATTTCATCATCATCGTGGTATTTCACCTTATCCTCAGGATCTCTCAGAGAAAGTACGCAGCGGTAATCGGTGATATTGAAATCCTTGTAGGTATCAAAGATCAGAGAAACGACCTTGGCGAACTCGTCCTTGATCTGCTCCGGTGTCACGAAAAGGTGAGCATCGTTCTGGCAGAAATGACGGCCTCTCTCGATACCCTTCAGGGTACCGCTGGCTTCAAAACGGAAGTCATGGGCGATCTCGCCGATACGGATGGGCAGATCCTTATAGGAATGCATGCGGTTAGCATAAATCATCATATGATGGGGGCAGTTCATGGGACGAAGAACAAAGGATTCTCCTTCCACTTCCATAGCCGGGAACATATTTTCCTTATAATGATCCCAGTGACCGGAGGTCTTGTACAGATCTACCGTACCTACGCAGGGGGTCATAACGTGCTTGTAGCCCAGTTTTCTCTCTTTTGCCTTGATGTAGTTCTCCAGCTCCTGCCATACAACATAGCCCTTGGGCAGGAACATGGGCAGACCACGTCCGATCAGATCGTCTGTCATAAACAGCTGCATTTCCTTACCGATCTTTCTGTGGTCTCTCTCCTTTGCCTCCTCCAGAAGCTTCAGATGAGCCTCCAGCTCCTCGGGAGTGGGGAAGCAGACACCGTAAATACGCTGCAGCACGTGATTGTTGGCATCACCTTTCCAGTATACACCGGAATGCTTCACCAGCTTGAAGTTGCGGCAAAGCTTTACATTATCCACGTGAGGTCCACGGCAAAGATCGGTGAAATCTCCCTGGTCATAGCAGGTGATCGTGCCATCCTCCAGATTGCCGATAAGGTCCAGCTTGTACTCGTCATCCTTAAAAAGCTCCAGAGCCTCTGCCTTGGTGATCTCTCTGCGGATGATCTTCTTGCCGCTTTTGGCTACCTTTTTCATTTCTTTCTCGATAGCGGGGATATCCTCGTCACGGATAACATCCTCTCCCAGATCGATGTCATAGTAAAAGCCTTCGGCTACTACGGGGCCTACCCAGAACTTTGCCTGAGGATACAGGTGCTTAACAGCCTGCGCCATGAGATGGGCACAGGAATGGTTCAGGGTGTTTAACTGTTCGTCATTTTTGAAATCTACCATTTCTCTTCTCCTATTCCATAAACTAAAAAAGCACCCATAGATATACTGCATATCTAAGGGTGCAAGTGCACGGTTCCACCTTTTGTTTCTCTCTCGGTCTGTAACGTAAACCATACGGCAGCGCTTGGGGAATCTCCTTTCACGCGCAACTCAGGAGTGGTTTTCCTGTACGATCCTCACAGACAGCTTCCAGCCACGGCCGTCCTCTCTGGGTGCCTCCTGCACAGTACTCTTTCCGTCATCGTTTTTTCATATCCATTGCATCATAGCACATCCCATACCAGGATGCAAGCCGGGAATCCCGGAAAATCCAGGGAATCCCGGCTCTGCTGTCGTCTTATATTACTTTATCCATCTGGCGATCTCTGCCCCAAGCATCTCTATGCTCACCGGCTTGGAAACATGACCGTTCATACCGGCCTCCTGGGCTTTGCGGATATCATCGGTAAAGGCATCCGCCGTCATGGCAATAATGGGAATCTCCCGAAGATCCTCCCGCTCCAGGCTGCGGATACGCCGTGTTGCCTCGTATCCATCGATACCTTCCATATGAATATCCATAAAGATCATACTATAGTAACCCTCGGGATGGGCCTGCAGATGCTCCAGGGCCGCCTCACCGCTGTATACCATATCCGTCTTATAACCCAGGCTGTGGATAAATTCTGCGGCGATCTCCAGATTCAGGGGGATATCATCCACCAGCAGTATACTCTTATCAGTCCGGTGCTCCTGCTGACTGTGACTGATTTCTCTTTCCGGCGTCTCGCCCTTTACCAGATCCCGGAGCACATAGGTCAGCTTGCTCTTAAACAGGGGTTTTTCCACAAAACCGCTGATGCCCACCTCCAGAGCCTCCTGTTCGATCTCCGTCCAGTCATAGGCAGTAAGAATAATAATGGGCACATCCTCCCCTACTACGCTGCGGATCTCCCGGGCCGTCTCTATACCATCCTTGCCCGGCATTTTCCAGTCCAGCAGCACCAGAGAAAACTCTTCGTTGTTCCGGGACGCCTCCGCCATACGGGCTACGGCGTCGTTGCCGTTCAGCACATATTCCGAGGAAATGTCCAGACTTTTCAGCACATCACAGGCACTTTCGCAGGCGATCTCCTCATCGTCCACCACCAGGGCCGTAAGCTCCGGAAAACTGTATTCCTCCGCTGCGGCGTCACTGATCCGCAAAAATACGGTAACCACGAACCGGGAACCCTTGCCCAGCTCACTGGTGACCTGAATATTGCCGCCCATCATCCGCACAATATTGTTGGCAATGGCCATACCGAGACCGCTGCCCTCCACATGGTGTACCCGGGAATCCTCAGAACGCACAAAGGGATCAAAGATCCTGTCCAGAAACTCCTGTTCCATACCTATACCATCATCCTCGATGGTGATCCTGTAGCAGCCTCTGTCCGGCACATGGGAGGTGGTCTCCTCCACCGTCACCACGATCTTGCCGCCCTCCGGCGTAAACTTTATGGCATTGCCCAGAATATTCATGCACACCTGCTGCAATCTCTGTTCATCACCAATAACATTTTCATGTTCAATTTTGGAAAATACGCTGACATTCAGCCGGTTTGCCTGGATCTGGGTATTGAATACCGCATACAGATTCTGGGTCAGATCCGAAAAGCTGAATTCACTCTCATCCAGACTGATCTTTCCGCTCTCGATCTTGGAGAGATCCAGCACACTGTTGATCAGTCCCAGCAAATGTTTGCCGGAACGGCTGATCTTACCTAAAGCGTCCGCCACCTTTTCCCGGTCATCCAGATGCATAGCCGCCACCGTGGTCATACCCAGGATCGCATTCATGGGGGTCCGGATATCATGGGAAATATTGGAAAGGAACACGCTCTTGGCCCGATTGGCATTCTCCGCCTGCTGCAGAGCCAGAGATAAAAGCTCGTTCTTTTTGCTTTCTTCCTTCAGGGCTTCCTCAATGCTTCGTATGGTCATGGTGATACTCTGTACCCCATCCTCGTCCCGTTCCAGTACCGAGAAGGTGACGATACAGTTCTCACAGACCTTGTCGGAATTTTTGTACAGACAGCGTTTTTCCACATAATCTTTGTCGGCGAGAACCCGGCGAAGATTATCCAGAGACAAGAACTGTGCTATGCTCTCCCCTTCGCCTTCCTCTGCATTCTCATTGTGGAAGCATTCTGCCAGGATACGCTCATAGGGCCCTTTATTTGCTGCCGTACCGGTCTCGGGATAGACCACCTCAAACTCCCCGGATTCCACGTCTATGTAATAGATCCTGCGGTAAGCCACGATGGTACTTCCCACAGCCTTGGAAAGCACCTGGGAATTTCGCTCCATGATCTGGTTCTCATAGGCCAGCCGTTCCCGATGCTTCTTTTGCTGGTAATCCAGTAGAAGCATGGTTACGATAATAATGCTGCCCACCAGGAAAATAGCGGAAACAGAGATATACAGCGTTTTCATTCCCGCCACTGCGTTGCTGTCGGGAACGGTAAGGATCAGGTGCCAGCCATTTTCCAGCACCCCTATATAGGCCGTCCGCCGCTTACCGTGAATATCCGTGTAATCCCTCTGGGCGATCCCCTGGGTCTTTTCCCCATCACCGTAAACGGATTCCAAGGTATTTGCCACAAATTCACACATCAGATCGTACTGATCCTCTGCATATACCGCCGTATTGTAAAAGACCATCTCATTCTCCATGTCCACGCAGTACAC